>JAATEZ010000474.1 GCA_015655485.1 Lactobacillales bacterium
GATGGTTCATTTCAAAAGGAGCCGTAATATTGTAGACATCCGACTCATCTACCCCTAAAAATATGATTTTTTCTGCTGATCGATCCATTTGAATCTCATGATGCCTTTGCAGCAGTTCCTTGCAGCTTTGCATTTTTTCGTCTTACCTCTTTCTTTTTTTTTATTTCAATGTAAATTGCATTCCTTCTTGAAACTTCTTTGAGAACAGTAAGAAGAGAACGATCAGGGGTAAAGTCAGCAAAACCGATGCCGCATACATTGGGCCTGGATAACTGGCATATTGCGAAAACATCTGCGAAATCAAAACATTTAAAGTAATCGTTTTATCACTTTTTGAAACGATCATATCCCACAATAACGTTGTCCAGCGATCGGTATACAAAAATAAGAAAATAACGGTCGTGATCGACTTGGACATAGGCAGGACAATTTTAAATAGGATGGTCAGATCATTCGCCCCATCCAGTTTGGCTGATTCGATCAGTGTGTCCGGTATGGCCTTAAAGAAATTACTATACATAAAAACAGCCCATAGGCTCATGACTGTCGGTGCGATCATCCCTGTATAAGTATCCATCAGTCCGACATTAGCGACCATCAAAAATTGCGGGACCAATAAAATAATAGTGGGAAAAAACATTTGAAAAATAATCATATTATTGACTATTTTTCTGCCCTTGAAATTTATTTTCGCTAAGGCATAAGCAACGATCACTCCAAATAAAAGCATCAGCACGGTAGCGACCGTGGCCACAATGAACGTATTTTTAAAGGCGCCCAGCCAGTCAACACTCGAAGAGGTCGTTGAATTTCCAAACAGCCACTGCCATGAACGCAGAGTATAGTTTGTCGGGATCAATTGTTTATTTACCTGATCCCAGGTCGCAAAAGAATTTAAAACGAGATAAATATAAGGGAAAATCATGATCATGGCTAGGATAGTGGTGACAATGACATTCGTTCTTTCTCTATACTTTTTTTTATTCCCACCCATTACTACTACCCCATTTTTCTAATATTTTCCTAATGATCCCAATTGACACGAAGGTCACAACTGATGAGATCAAAGCGATCGAAGAAGCATAACCAGAATTAAGATTGATAAAAGCCTGGTTATAAATTTCCATTTGCCAAGTATTCGTAGCATAGCTTGGTCCGCCGCCAGTCAGCTGATAAACTTCAGTAAATATTCCAAAAGTGACACCGACCGCCATGATCAAAACACTGAATAATGACGGATAGAGCATTGGGATCGTCACCTTCCAAAAACGCTGCCATCCGGTTACTCCGTCGATCGCCGCCGCCTCATAAATTTCAGTATTGATACTGCTTAAGCCGGAAACCAAAATCAAAGCATAGTATCCCGACATCTTCCAGGCAATCATTAAAGAGATCACTAAGATAGCCACAAAAGGACTCTTGGTCCAATCAAGGGTCACACCCCAATGACTTCGCAAAAATGTATTGATCGGTCCATTATAGGAAAGAATTCCATTGACGATCAAAGAAGAAACGACTCCGCTGGATAAATAGGGCAGGAAAAACGCAACCAGATAAATCCCTTTATGCTTTTTTAAATTATTGACCATTAAAGCGATCACCATCGACACGATCATGACCAGCGGAACGTAGATCAACAAAAACTTATAAACCACAAAAAACGCGGCTTGAACTCCCTTGCTCTTAAGCGCTGCGGTAAAATTATCCAGCCCAATATAATAAAAGGTTGGTGAAATCATGTTCCAGTTAGTAAAGGCCAGCCAAAAAGAGAACAGCAGCGGGATCACAAAGAAAATCAAACTAAAGATTATATAAGGGCTGGTGAATAACCAGCCCAATTTATTATTTTCTTTTTTCATTATTTTTTCAAATAGTCCTCCAATCCACTCTTCAAGTTAGCCCAGGCAGCATCCGGCTTCTTCGCTCCGTTCACTACATCAGTCAAAGCATCCTCTCCGATCAGTTGTTGTATATTATTGAAATCAGCATCAGCCATAGACGGCACTGCTGTCGCTACATTTTCCGCAAATACTTTCATAGCCGGATTCGCTTCAAAGTAGCTGGTAAATGCTTCGTTGGTCGTAGAATCATCTCTTGCAGGGATCAAGCTGGTTGTTTTCATGAATTTAATATCGTTTTCTTCTTTGCTGAAAACATAATAAAGGAATTTCATAGCCGCCTTTTGTTCAGCCTTCGTTGCTTGAGAATAAACAACCACTCCCTTGGCATCGGCAAAAGTAGAAACTGGACTCGTGTCCGCCATATCATCGGGAACCGCCGGCGTCGTAAC
>JAATEZ010000463.1 GCA_015655485.1 Lactobacillales bacterium
ATCATCAAATGGAAAGAAATTTTCGAACAATTAGAAAAATGTATCAATTCCTGCGAAAGTTCGGCCGATATTGTTTCAGGTATCGCTATCAAAAATTCCTGATCATTTAAAAAAAGTTAAAACGATTATTTAATAGAGGAACTAAAGAAAGCGGCTCGAAGATCTTAGAAAATCTTTGAGTTTTTTTGATTCATCATACGATTTTCGTCTTTAGTCGACAGTTTGTGCGGAGGAGTTTGTTAATGTGCGGCGGTATTTCATTTGAAAATAAGGGATAAAGATTATTATTTCAATGATTCTGCTAAAATCAGCAGAAGTGTCAGCTGGTTAAAAAAGAAAACAGGCTGAACGGATATTTAAGAATTTTTTGGACTTATGGATCGGCAAATATTCTTATCAAAAAATTTAATGATTCAAATCTGGATAAAAAAGGCTAGGGATCATGTCCCTAGCCGTTAAAAATGAAAAATCAATAAATAAGTATCCGTTATTTTAATAGAGATAAAAATGTGATCATTTAAGCTTGGATTTTCTTTTTTCCTGGTGTTTTTTATACTCATTATCCCGAAATTCTTTATTTCCAAATAGGCGCAGACAGTAAAGCAGCGGCTGATAGCTCGTACCTGTCAGACCAATCAATTCGACAAAAAGTTCTAAGCCGAACAATAGACCGATCGTTAGAAAAATACTTCCCAAGCGATTCGTATAAGTATAAAGCAAGGCCAAAAATGAAAAGATAAAAGCGATCCCGTAGATAGTTAAGACAGCTCCCCGGTGAGTAAAGCCCAACGAGAGCAGCCGGTGATGCAGATGCATCTTATCAGCGGAAGTGATCGGCTTTTTGTTCATTAAGCGGCGGATCATCGCAAATACCGTATCGGTAATAGGAACTCCTAAGATGATCAGCGGCGTGATCAGTGAAATAAAAGTCGCATTCTTCAGACTTTGTAAGGAAAGAACTGAAATCATGAAGCCTAAAAACAAAGCACCAGTATCTCCTAAAAAAATTTTTGCAGGGAAAAAATTATAAGGGAAAAAACCAGCGATACTGGCAACTAAAACAAACATTACAATAGAAATATAAGTGGTAGAAGGATGCAAGAAAAAGTAGCCGATCACACCAATGGTAAAGAGCGCGATCATGGAGACTCCCGAAGCCAGACCATCCAGACCATCGATCAAGTTGATCGCATTAGTGATCGCGGCGATCCATAAAATGGTAAAAACCAAACTCCATTTTCCTAATTGGATCTCTCCAACAAAGGGAAGAACAAAGGAATCCATGCGAATATCCGCTACGAAATAGATAATCAGCGCACCAACCAAAATCCCCAGCATTTTCATACGCGGCGATAACGGTTTGACATCATCCACCAGTCCGGTCAGCATGACAACTGTAGCCCCGAGAATGATAGGAAAAATATAATCAAAGCTGATAATATTTTTAAAGAAGACTAAACAAGAAAAAACAAAGGCCAGATAAATAGCAAAGCCGCCCATCGTCGGCATAACTGTTTCGTTGATTCTTCTTTCTCCCGGTTGATCAACTGCACCGATCCGAAAGGCTAGTAATTTCACTAGAGGTGTAAGGATCAAAGAAATTAAGAAAGTTGCAAATAGTTTAACAATTGTGCCAAACATAATACTCATAGTAATTTAGACCTGCTTTCCATAGAGGCTTCTCCCCTATTATACAAACCGCGATTCCAAATTACAAATAAAAATTGAAGTTTACATATAAGATGTGTTAAAATAGTAATCTGTAAAGGCCGATTGGATTTTGTCAAATAAAATGTTTCTAAATTTTTTTTTGATTTTTTATAATGATCTACATTAATTATTGAGTGCGTGGATTGAAATCCGGTTTCCCTCTTTGTTTGACACAATGGTAATCAGTCGCACTCTTCATTTGTTGTTGAAAAATTGAATGAGTTCTATTGAAAAGAGTCAAAGCAAAAAGGTCAGTTCATCTAAGAGAATTGTGAAAGAAAGTGTTTTAAGTTAAGAACTCAATAAAAAAGCATATTTTCCGAAAGGATGTATTAGTTCGTGAATGATCAGAAAAAAGACTTGTCTTCTATTTCTCTAATTTCAAGAAAAAGCAGACGACTTCCACCGCAAAAAAGTCCAAAAAAAAGAATGATTGTGAATGTGCTTAAAGTTCTTTGCATAGTGATGTTGTTTTGTGTATTAGGTGCCGCTGTTTTTGGAGCGACTTTATTAGCAAAAGCCAACAATACCACTAAGGCCTCTTATCAGCCCAGATCTTCTGCTTTAGCAGCCGGGACCGATGCGAATAAGACTGTGGAACCCTATAAAGATTCTTTTTCTATTTTGATTATGGGAATCGATGACAATTCTGAAAGAAAACTTGGATCAGCCAGAACAGATACCATGATCCTGGTCACAGTCAATCCAACCAAGAAAAAAATCAGTATGGTAAGTATTCCCCGAGACAGCTATGTAAAGGTTGATACCAGTGAGTTCACTGGCTATACTAAGATAAATTCTGCTTATACGTATGGTAAGGAAGATGCAACGATCAGTACCGTTGAAAACTTACTGGATGTTCCAATCAATTTTTATGTAACGGTCGATTTCGATGCTTTCCAACAAATCATCGATGCGCTTGGCGGAGTAGAAATAAATGTTCCGGTAGCGATCAGCGAAGCAAATGCAGATGTGACCAAAATAATAAAATTGGAACCCGGTTTGCAAACACTGAATGGCGAAGAAGCATTGGCTTTTGCCAGAACGCGAAAAATCGATAATGATATTAAAAGAGGAGAAAGACAGCAGCTAGTCGTTCAGGCTGTGATCAAAAAGGCGCTTAAAGTCGGCTCGATCACAAAATATTCTAGTGTTTTAAGTTCTCTAGATGACCATTTTTGGACGGATATGAACCAGGATACCATGTTGCAAATCGCCCAGTCCGGCTTGACTAACAAGTATACTTTTGATTCCTACAGCTTTTTATGGACCGATAATGGGACGGGTTCGTATGTCTATCTTTATCAGGACAGTTTGGATTATATCAGCCATAAGCTGCGTTATTCACTTGGTTTGGATGAAGCTGATTATCGGGATGAAGACGGCTATACCTTGGATTCTAGTGATGGCGTGATATCCAGCAAAACCCCGACTACAGAAAGCTATAGTAGTGATGATAATTCTGATTATAGTGATAATAGCAGTGATGGAACGGGGTCTGGCTATTAAAAATTATGGAACCAAAAACTTTATATACTGGGAGAATTCAGGCATAAGAAGCTTGGCTTTCTCCTTTTTTATTATCAAAAATAGTTGTAAGAAGAGTCTGCCGGCTGCAAGGCCAAAAAATCTTAACCAGAATTTAAACTGACTTTTCCATTCGAAAATGCTATACTTGCAATGCGAAACACTGTTTGAAATTTGGTAAAATATCCGATGAAAGGAAGAGATTTCCATTAAAAAGATTTCTATCAGTATCGTGACTTGTAATAGTCAGGATATCTTCGAAACATTGGATCACATCAGGCAAAAAATCAAACCGTTTTTGCCAATCGAAATCTATATTTTTGATAATGCCTCTACCGCTGATTATCAAAATCAGTTAAAAGAATACCGATCGATCTGTCATCTTCATTTTCACACCGAGAACAGGGGCTTTGGCTATGGGCATAATTATAATTTTGCGCAGATCAAAGACGAATATGTCATTGTACATAATCCGGATGTTTTAGCTTCAAGGGAAACACTTTTGCAAATGTATGATTTTATGGAACAGCATCAGCGTGTGTGGATGACCACTCCGAAAGTACTAAATGAGGATGGTTCAACGCAATTTTTAGTTCGCCGGCACTTGGACGTTTTTGATTATATGTTGCGGTTTGTTCCATTTAAGTGGGTAAAAAAACTTTTTGACGATCGTTTAGCGCGTTTTGAATGTCGTGATCTGACCGATGAAAATCAAGAGATCAGGTTAGGCAGCGGCTGCTTTATGTTTTTGAGACATCAGCCCGTTGTTGATTTAGGCGGTTTTGATGATCGCTTTTTTATGTATTTTGAAGATAATGACATTTGTCAGCGCATCCGGCAGTATGGCGGTCAAATTTATTATATCCCCAAGGCAACAGTTTTACATTACTATGGGAAAGAAGCGCACCGCAATCGGAAATTATTTTGGATCTTCCTGCGTTCCATGGCACGCTATTTTAATAAATGGGGCTGGAATTTTTTTTAGTGTTAGGGCTTAAAACCTAATATATGGTCAATTTTTCAAATAGGAGGTTCGTTCATGGTGGGAAACAGATTAATGATGGTTCTGGTTTTGTATAATCAAAGTTGGAATGAATTAGCATCAAGAACGGTGCTGGAGACTTTTCTAAAAGAAAAATCCGGACATTTATTTGTTTATGATAACAGTTTAGCGGCCCAAAATATTTCTTTCTTCTCGAGTGAAAAAATCAGCTATGTTCATGATGCGGCCAATCCAGGGCTGGCAAAAGCTTATAATGCGGCTTTAAACCTGGCTGTTCAAAGAAAAGATCAGTATCTGCTGCTGCTTGATCAGGATACTAAGTTTGAGTTGGATTTTTTAGAAACTTTGACAGATTTTTCTAACGAAACAGAAGTGGCGGCCATTTTTCCTAAAATTTATTCGCAGGATCAAATGATCTCTCCTTTTTTTGCCGATCAATATATTCGGCTTTCTAATGAAATTCCAGCGGTTGGGCTGACAGATCAAGCGGTAATGGCGATCAATTCCGGTACAGCTTTGTCGGTTAAGGCCCTGCAAAAAATCGGCGGCTTTAATGAAGAATTTCCATTAGATTATTTGGATCACTGGCTTTTCTGGCGTTTATCTAAAGAAAACAGTTATTTTTATATCTTGCCTGATCACCTGACTCATGATCTTTCCGTCCTTGACTATAGCCAGGTGTCCTTGGAACGCTATCAAAGCATTCTAGAAGCGGAATACCGCTATTATACGCGCTACAACCGCTCCCTGTTCCCTGCTTATCGTAAACAATTGAACAGAAGGATCCTTAAGCAGTTAGTGAGAGTATCGAACAAGCAAATATTAAAAGCAACTTTGGCTCAGATAAGAAAATTAAAACAAGGAGATTAAGATGATATCAGTTTGTCTGGCCGCCTACAATGGCGAAAAAATGATAGAAAAACAGCTGCGATCCATTGTAGATCAGCTTTCAGAACAAGACGAAGTGATCATAGTAGATGATGAGTCCAGTGATCAGACGGTAGCATGTCTAAAGCAGTTTGCTCAAACGACATCCGTTCCGCTACTGATTATTGAGAATACGAAAAATCTCGGACCGGTCAAAAGTTTTGAGCGGGCTTTATCAACAGCCAAGGGAGAGATTATTTTTCTTTCCGATCAAGATGATGAATGGTTTCCGGATAAAGTATCCGCGGTCATGCAGGCATTTGCTGACAAAAAGGTTCAGTTGGTGGTTCATGACGCGAAAGTGATCACTATAGAGGGAAAGGTGCTGGCGGAATCGTGGAATCAATATAATTCGAATCACTTGCAGCAGGGGATTTTCGGTAATTTGATCAAGAATGCCTACACTGGCAGTATGATGGCTTTCAGAAGCTCCCTGGTTCAGGCAAGCCTGCCCTTTCCAAAACAGCTTGAAATGCATGATCAGTGGTTTTTTTTAGTTGCCAAACGGCAGCATATGAAAATCGTGACGATCGCTGAGCCCTTGATGTATTATATAAGACATGTTCAAAATGTCACTGGAAAACGGCGTAACCTAAATGTAAGGTTGAAAGGGCGCTACAATATGCTAAAATGTATAGTGAGTTATAAAAAAGAGAGGAGCACGACGAAACGATGAAAGGTATTATCCTAGCAGGAGGCAGTGGGACACGTTTGTATCCTTTGACCAAAGCGGTCTCAAAACAGTTGATGCCGATTTATGATAAACCCATGATTTACTATCCAATGTCTACCTTGATGCTGGCGGGGATCCGTGATATTCTGATTATTTCTACTCCAACAGATACACCGCGTTTTGAACAGCTTTTTGGAAACGGCAATGAAATCGGACTAAATATTGAGTATAAGGTCCAGGAAAGTCCGGATGGTTTGGCGCAGGCCTTTATCCTGGGTGAAGATTTTATAGGTAAAGATTCAGTCTGCTTGATTTTAGGAGACAATATCTATTATGGCGGCGGCCTTTCCAAGATGCTGCAGCGGGCGGCGGCAAAAGAAACAGGAGCGACTGTTTTTGGTTATCATGTCAATGACCCAGAGCGTTTTGGGGTAGTTGAATTTGATGAAAACATGGTGGCCGTCTCGATCGAAGAAAAACCAGAACAGCCTAAGAGCAATTATGCGGTGACCGGTCTTTATTTTTATGATAACGAAGTCGTCGATATCGCTAAGAACATTCAACCTTCTGCCCGTGGGGAGCTGGAGATCACAGATGTCAATAAAGTCTACTTAGAACGCGGCAATTTGAGTGTCGAACTTTTAGGACGGGGCTATGCCTGGCTGGATACCGGGACTCATGAATCGCTTTTAGAAGCTTCTACATTCATCGAGACTATTGAGAAAAGGCAGAATTTAAAAGTAGCCTGCTTGGAAGAAATCGCCTATCGGATGGGCTATATCACTAAAAAACAGTTGATCGAATTAGCCCAGCCGCTAAAGAAAAATGCTTACGGACAATATATGCTCCGCTTAGCGAATCAATAGAAAGAAACCTGCTAATAAAAGTCAAGAGAAAATTTTTAAAGATTAAGCAGAAAAAAGAGTAACACAAATAAAGCCGGGATAAGGAAAATTTTTAAAACGGCTTATTCTGAATTCGTGATAATTCTATATTGAGTTAGGAAC
>JAATEZ010000290.1 GCA_015655485.1 Lactobacillales bacterium
AAAACTAAGATATCGTCATATCCCCACTCTCCATAATGCAAACTGACTTTCAAATCAATATATGCTTTGTTGTTATAGGTAATATTTTTTTTGTGGGAATCTTTTTGAGTGATGAGTTCAACCACTCCTCCCGCTTGGATCCATTGTTTTGCGATCATTGTTTTCATTCCTTTATATTCAGAAACAACGTAGTTTCTTTTTTCAGGGAATAAAATAGTTTGACGCAGCATTTTTTGCAGCAGCATCCATTCATAATCGCTGAACAAACTTTTTACCTTCTGCATATTTTCAGCGGAAAACGGTGCTGTTCCGGTTTTCCAGTCTTGCCATTCTTCTAAAGATATTCCTAAAAAATCTTCACAAAAAATCACTTCTGACTGATACTGCTCAATCACAGCATCGACAATAATATCGACCATCGCTTGATGCATGGCTACCACTCCTTTTTCTTGATATCAAGTTTAGTTTACTATTATTTTCTCAAAAAATCACCTGCTACCCTTCGACTTTAATAAATTTAAAAGAACTTCGGCTGACATCAAAATGATAGGTTTTCTTCAAAATTTTAAAAAGACAATTTTTGATTGGCATTTTACATGTTTTATCAAGAATGGTAGAATAGTTTATGAGCGCTTGCTGTGTTATTTTTCAAAGTTGAGCTTTTTGATTTCAATTCTTCGTTTACTCTCCTTTAAATAGCTGAAAAACAGGAAAAATGGAGAGAAAATTATTAATAGAAAGTCGGTCAATTCCTATGAGAAAAAGAAGACATGCCCGTAAATCAAAAATCGGGCTTCATGTTTTTGTCATGTTTCTGTTCATCTGCTTTGCTGCGATCTTTATTATTTCTCAAATGCCACAACTAAAAATGCTTGGAAAAGCGGATGAAAAAATAAATATCAATACCCATTATACGGATCGGGGAGCACTGTTAAAAGAAAATGGCAAATGGACAGCGTCCAAAAAGATCCACTCAAAAAGTAATTTAAACCTGAAAAAAATAGGCGATTATAAAATCACCTATGCTTATTCCTTTTTAGGACTTTCAAAAAGTATTGTAAGAAAAATCAAAGTGCGGGACTTAGAAAAACCGCAGCTTGCTCTAAATGGAAAGGCGGATCTTAGTTTGCAGGTAGGAGAAGACTACACAGAACTAGGGGCGAGCGCAACTGATAATTATGATAAAAACCTGGATAAAACCATCCGGATCTCAAACACGGTCGACACCAGTAAAGCAGGAGAATATCAAGTCCTCTATACTGTCAAGGATCACTCTGGAAATGAGACCCGGATGAGCAGAAAAGTCACTGTTTTTCAACCTGTCGGAGTTATTTATTTAACTTTCGATGACGGTCCTCGCAGTGGCACGACTGAAACAGTTTTAGATACTTTAAAATCAGAGCAGATAAAAGCAACCTTTTTTGTCACCGGAAATGGACCCGATTCGTTGATTTTAAGGGAAAAAAAGGAAGGACATTCTATCGGCTTGCACACCTTTACACACGACTACAGCAAAGTTTATTCATCCGTTGCCAGTTATTATGCTGATTTAAATTCAGTGAGTGATCGAGTAAAAAATATTACCGGCGAGGAATCCAAGCTGGTGCGCTTTCCAGGTGGAAGTTCAAATACGATCAGCAATAATTACTGCCCAGGCATTATGAATTTTCTAGTCAAGGACCTGCCCGGCAAGGGTTATCAATATTTTGACTGGAATGTCTCCAGCGGTGACGGGGGAACACAGCCTTCTTCAGAAGCCATTTATAATAATGTCGTCACTAATCTAAAAACTGGTCGGGACAATGTCGTTCTCATGCATGATACGAATCAATTAACTGTTGGAGCCTTAAAAAATATCATCGATTATGGCAAAGCCAATCATTTTGCTTTCAAAAAAGTCGAACTTGATACTTTTCCGGCTCATCACTTTTAGAAATTTGAAGACAATAAGAACCAACTTAAAAAGCTGATCGCAAACAACTCAGTTAGCTGTCGGCTTTTTTAAACCAATATCTTTTCCCTGCTTTGACAGGCAGGAATAGTTGTGTTTTAAAAAAATTAATGCTGTTAGACGAACTTGAAAATCATTTTATTATTTATCCCAGCGGATCAACTAAAAAAATATTGAAGGAAAATACTTGACATTTTTCTCACCAGATTCTAATATATACAAATAGAAGAAATTGAAAGGCGGCAGAAAATCATGATGAAAAAAACAAAAAATATTTTCTATTCTCAGGATATTTTGCCTGGCAGCTTTTCATGCCTCGTCTTATTAATTAAGCCCTAGGATTCGACTTTCTTATTAGTTGAGTCCTATTTTCCATCGGAAGAAGGGCTCAGACATATTGAAGCCCTTTATTATAAATGAGGGCTTTTTCTTTTTTGGAAAAAACAAAGAAAGGAGTATTTCAATGGTTCATATTTAGACATTTTTTATTCTCATTATTCTGAAAATTCTAATAATTGCAGCAATAATAACTTTCATTCGTCACAAAATTGGAAATTTAAATTAAAAAGGAGAGAAAATTTTTATGAGTAGTTTAGTGATTCTTATAGGGGCAGGATTTATTTTTATAGCCGCATATTTTATTTATGGAAAATATCTTGAAAAAACCTGGGGCATCGATCCCAGCCATCGCACTCCAGCCTATGAGCATGAAGATGGTCAAGACTATGTGCCTACTTCTAAATTCGTGGTCTTTGCCCACCAATTCTCATCTATTGCCGGTGCTGGACCAGTGACTGGACCGATCATCGCCTCCATGTTCGGCTGGGTTCCCGTTTTTTTGTGGGTCGTTTTCGGCGGGATTTTTTTCGGCGCCGTCCAGGATTTTGGCTCGCTTTATGTTTCAGTTAAAAATGAAGGAAAATCGATTGGAATGATCATTGAAAAATATATTGGAAAAACAGGAAAACGATTATTTCTTTTGTTCTCATGGCTATTCACACTTCTGGTCATTGCAGCATTTGTTGATATCGTTGCGAATACCTTTAATGGATTTATCGAAAGCGGCGGGGAAACCAAGACCGTCCTTGCCAACGGAGCTGCCGGCTCTATTTCCATGTTATTTATTATTGGAGCTATTTTCTTCGGATTATTTATCAAATTGGCAAAACCTGCACCACTGGTCCAATGGATCCTCGGAATTATATTAATTATTGCTATGATCGCGGTAGGAATTCAATTCCCGCTCTATTTCACTAAAAACGTTTGGATTTTTATCGTTTTTGCTTATCTTTTTATTGCATCGGTCCTGCCTATGTGGTTATTAATGCAGCCGCGGGACTATCTTAGTTCTTTCCTTCTGATCGGCATGATCGTCGGCGC
>JAATEZ010000017.1 GCA_015655485.1 Lactobacillales bacterium
CTGCTCATTCTCGCCGCCAGGATAATTTTCTGGATCATCCACAGCCAAATCGTTATAGGAAATACCGCGATCATAAAAAATTTCTGAGTCCGGTCCGCAAGGTCCCGCGCCAATATCCCAAAAATTATCCTGGATCGCGATAATGTGAGACTCTGGCAGTCCCACCTCTTCTAGCCAAATACGTTTTGCTTCATGATCTTCAGGATAAATAGTCACATATAACTTATCCGCATCGAAGCCGATCCAATCTGAAGAAGTCAAAAATTCCCATGCCCAGGTGATCGCTTCCTTTTTAAAATAATCACCAATGGAAAAATTTCCCAGCATCTCAAACATGGTATGATGACGTGCTGTTTTCCCAACATTTTCAATGTCATTGGTACGAATACTCTTTTGTGCATTCGTGATGCGGGGATTTTCAGGAACAACAGAACCGTCAAAATATTTTTTCAAAGTAGCCACACCAGAATTGATCCACAGCAAGGTAGGATCATTCACTGGAACTAATGACGCACTTGGTTCTATCGAGTGTCCTTTGGATTTAAAAAAATCTAAAAATAATTGCCGAACTTCACTGCTTTTTAATTGTTTCATCTAAATTTTTCCTTTCATTTTTAGAAAAAAATAAAAAACACCCCTGCAACAAGGACGAAACTTCGCGGTACCACCTTATTTGCAATGATGTTTTATCATTACCTCTCAAGCTCTTTATCGCAGAGTCGCGCCGATTTTTCAATCAGTCCTAAAAGGGAGCCTTTCAAATTTGTTGGATTTTCCTTGCAGCCAATGGGAAAACTCTCTTACACACAACGCCGTTAAAAGATATCCTTTTAATGATCCTCTCATTTCAAAAAAAAACTGATTTCTTAGCCAAAATTTCTGTGACAGAAATAATAGAATTTCTAACCAAAGAGAAGTATAAAGAAATCCGTTTTAAAAGTCAATCACTTAACTTCAAGGAAATTCATTCTATCCGCAAATCTTCCAATCATTTCCTCACAAGAATCGCCGAACGATAACTGTATTTCTCCGGTGCAAGTATTTCACCAGGCCGCAATTTGTTTTTACTCTGATAATAGGATGAAAATGGCAATACCTGTTCGATTGGATAAACGGCTTCGGCTGGAATCGGACCCATTTTTAACAAGTCTTCAGAATCAGTCAACTCATACTTGTCATTTGAATGATCCAAACAGATCCCAAACATATTTTCTTGCTGAATTTTATTTATCGTTTGATTTTCTATAAAACCCGGCTGCATCGCCACATCATTGCCCCAGCGAAATAAGCGTCTAGTACCACCGCCAACAATATATTCCCAATGATCTTCAGTTAAAAGATAGGATACGTTTTTATAAACTTTTTTCTTAAGCTCGTCATAAGTCCACGGCTGATGAGCATACACTCTGAAATTATCTGAATTTGAAACAGCTTCAAGATAAAACTCGCCTTCTTGCCGATAAAATTTAGGAAAACTCCAGCTGAGGCTTTCTTTAGCACTCAATTTTGGGGAAAAAACCGCGGTTATCTTCTCTTTATATTCATTCCAGAATTTCAGATTTCCTTCGAAATTACCGGTGACACAATCAAAATTCCCTTTAAAAATGCTGCTGACAGGAACGGCCTCTTTCATGACTAAAGCAGCCGGCAGATCCGCTTTGCGTAAACTGCTGGTAAAATCATTGATATATTCAGAATTCCCTTCTAAAGTAGTAAAATCATACTTGTCAATATTTTCTTTTGTTCCTTCACCGAGTTCATCCAAACTTTCTTTTGATAAAAAAGTTGAGAATTTTTGTTTTTGTGGTGCGAGCGGTTCATTGAATTGCAGTAACTCGTGAGAGCGTAATCCCTCTGCCCCCATGTCCCAGCCTAAAATCGTACTTTTTTGTCCTGGAACAAACACGTAGTCCAAACCATCAATATTCACCTGAAAAGTTTCACATTTCATTCCACACATTTCAAATAATTTTAACTCAACATTTTTGATTGGTTTTAGGGGGTTGACAAAATACATTAGAATATAACGAAATATATCACGTTTGCTTTCCTGCGTCAGACGCTTCCATGTATTTAATTCAGTTACCTCATTGATCTCCATTCTTTTTCCTCCATAAATTCGGCTGATTGATACAAAATCAAATGTTCAAAATTATCCTTCTTTGGGTCAACAAATAAAAGTAGCGGTAAATGCAGTTTTTGCTGAATTTAAGACTATTTTTATTTGTGCGTGCTTTTTTTATTCTTTTTAATGACACGCGCTTGTGCCCGACGTTCCACTTTTCTTTTTTGCTGTGAATCTTCCAGTATAGCCCGATTGATCTTTTTCTTGTAGCCGGGCTTGATTTTCTTTTTGCTTTTCTTGACCAAACCTCTTAAAGTCGGATCTAATTCATCACGGCTTTTTTCACGTTTTTTTCGGCGATTGCGATCATACGTTGTTACGATCTCGCCATTTTTTATTTCCTTCGGTTGAAAATGGATCCCTAATTTCTCAATTTCGCTTATCGAAGCTTCATCGCTGGGGCTATACAAAGTAATGGCTGTTCCTGATAAACCATTGCGCCCTGACCGGCCAACCCGATGAATAAAAAATTCTAAATCCCGCGGAATCTCTGCGTTGATGATATGAGAGACTCCCTCGATATCGATCCCTCTGGCAGCCAGATCCGTTGCGACAACATATTGAAATTCTAAATTTTGAACCTGCTTCATGACTCTTTTACGCTCTCTTGGCGGAATGTCTCCATGGATTTTTGCCACTTTCAATCCCTGTGATTTTAAAAAACCGGTGATCTCATCCACTCTTTGTTTCGTATTGGCAAAAACAATCGCAATATACGGCTGTCCAAGTGTCAGCAGTTGATAAATCAACTGATTCTTGTCTTTGCCCTTTGTTGAAATCAGCCAATTTTCTATTGTATCTGAAATAATTGAAGCAGCCGGAATATTCTCAATTACTGGATTTTCCATATATTTCTTCA
>JAATEZ010000223.1 GCA_015655485.1 Lactobacillales bacterium
ACTGGCGGACACATTTATCCGGCTTTAGCATTGATTCGGAAAATCAGAGAGGTAGAACCCGATGCAGAGTTTTTGTATGTCGGAACAAAGAATGGCTTAGAAAGCAAGATAGTTCCGAAAGAAGGAATTCCTTTTAAAACGATCCATATTCAGGGTTTCCGCCGATCAATAACGTTAGACAATTTTAAAACAATATATTTGTTTTTAAGCAGTATTCATAAAGCCAGAGCAATTATCAGGGATTTCGCCCCGGACGTTGTGATTGGTACCGGCGGTTATGTCTGCGGCTCAGTGGTTTATGCCGCAAGCCGAATGCATATACCGACGCTTATCCATGAGCAAAACAGTGTTCCGGGAGTCACAAATAAATTTTTGGCAAAGTATGCGACTAAGATCGCCATTTGTTTTCCGGATGTGGCTGATTATTTTCCAAAAAATAAAATTGTTTTGACAGGAAATCCTCGAGCCGAAGAGGTAGCCGGCATCAAAAAATCAGATGTATTAGAAACGTATTCGCTGGATAAAAGTTTACCGTCGGTTCTGATATTTGGCGGGAGCCGCGGAGCTTTAAAAATCAATCAAGCTGTTATCGAAGCTTTGCCTGAACTTGCCCGGAAAAATTATCAGGTTCTTTACGTCTCAGGTGAACGTTATTTTAAAGAAGTTCAACAAGAAATGTTTGAAAAAGAAATGACTTCAAAGAACGTATCGCTGCAGCCCTATATTGATAATATGGCAGAGGTTCTGGTCAATGTTCAATTGATCATTGGACGTGCGGGTGCGACTTCGATCGCCGAGATCACAGCGATTGGAATTCCTGCTATTTTAATCCCGAGTCCTTATGTCACCAATGATCATCAAACAAAAAATGCGCAAAGTTTGGTAAAAGCGGGAGCGGTCAGGATGATCCCTGATAATGAATTGACCGGTGAAAAGTTGCTTGAGTCAATGGATGAGATCATGACAGACAAGGTAATTTGGGCGCAGATGGCAGCTGCTTCTAAAGAGCAAGGGATACCTGATGCCGCTACAAGGCTCTATCATTTGATCCAAGAGATCGTTTAGCGGTCAACTATACATAATTAATAATTAAAGGAGGTGAGCCAGATCCGAAAAAAATTAAAAAAAGATCCAAAGAAGAAAAAAAGGAAAATCGGGACCAAAAAAGCAACACTGGATCAAAAACAAGAGGAACTTAAAGAAAATGATTTGGAAGTGCTCACCCCCTGGCAAAAAGAAAATTTGAGATATACAAAAGAAAAAGGCGGACAGCCTGCGTGGACTCCATCAGTCATACAATATGAGAAAAAGAATGGATCTGAAACAGGAACTATTCCCAAAGAATCTACTTCGAAAAGCATAGAAAAAGTCCATTTGCAAGAAGTGAGACAGGAATATTCTTTTACGGATAAATTGCCGAATTTAAAAAAAGAGCGAAGAAAAAGAATGAAACGCAGATTGATTGTTTTAGTTTCCTTTTTTTCTATCATTTTTCTAGCCATGATTTATTTTATATCACCGTATAGCAAGGTTGGGGAGATCAAGGTAGCAGGAAATCAGCGGGTTGCGAAAGATCAGATCATTCTTTCATCTAAACTATCTTCATCCGGAAATCTTTGGCAGGAATATTTTAACCGCGATCAGGCTGTTGAACGATTAAAAAAAGCAAATCCGCGAATAAAGAAGGCAACTATTCAATTACAATTATTGAATAATCTAGTGATCAGAATCTCAGAATATAAGACGGTAGCATACAGCGTTGAGAATGGCAAATATTTTTCGATCCTGGAGAATGGCAATATTCTTGAAAAAGAAGAAGCACAACCAAATGGGACTAATCCGATTTTGGAAAATTTTAAGGATCAGAAAATTATTCAGTTGATGCTGAAAGAATATAAAAAGCTTCCTGATGAAATAAAAAGCAATATTTCAGAGATTCAGTCCACTCCATCAACAAGCAACTCTAAGAAAATCACGGTGTTTATGAATGATGGCAATCGGGTGATCGCTTCAATCACCGGTTTTTCCCAAAAAATGAGTTACTACTCAAACGTAGCGGCACAGATGAGTGAAAAAGGAGTCATTGACATGGAAGCGGGTATTTTTTCTTACCCATATACTAGCGAATCGCAAAATATAGAAACTGAAGAAAAAAATAATGAATAATTCACGGTTTCTCCTTTCTCTATGGTTATGGTTTATGGTAGAATTGTAAGAAGCAAGATAATTCAAATTGTTAAGAAAGCGAATGGATAAGCTTAATTATTGGAATATAGAAATGGAATAGTAGGAGGGAACACCTTTCATGGCAAAAACAGGAATGAATGTTGGCCTTGATATTGGAACGACATCAGTAAAAGTCGTTGTAGCTGAATACGTTGAAGGTCAGATGAATATTATAGGAGTTGGAAATGCACGTTCCGAAGGATTGAGCCGAGGGATCATTGTTGATATTGAAAAAACGGTCAAATCGATAAAACGCGCTGTGAAACAAGCAGAAGAAAAAGCCGGTATTCAAATCAAGAGTGTGAATGTTGGTTTACCTGCAAACTTATTAGAAGTTGAAAATTGTCAGGGAATGATCGCGGTAAATAGTGAATCAAAAGAAATCACCGATGAGGATGTAAGAAACGTTGCTTCTGCTGCGCTGGTCCGTTCTATACCTCCAGAACGACAGATCGTCTCCTTGCTTCCACAAGAATTTACGGTGGATGGTTTTGATGGGATCAAAGATCCGCGCGGAATGATCGGTGTTCGTTTAGAGATGTTTGGAGTCGTATTCACCGGTCCCAAAACGATCATCCATAATACGCGAAAATGTGTAGAAAAAGCGGGACTTGGAATAAATGAACTGATAATCAGCCCATTAGCTCTAACCAACACGATCCTCTCTGATGGGGAAAAGGACTTTGGCACAACGGTCATCGACATGGGCGGCGGTCAAACAACGACGGCAGTCATGCATGATAAACAGCTTAAATTTACGCATGTCAATCAAGAGGGCGGCGAATTTGTTACAAAAGATATTTCAATTGTTTTAAACACTTCATTAAATAATGCGGAGGCGCTAAAAATCAACTACGGAGATGCCTCAGTAGAAAGAACCTCAGCCAGTGAAGAATTTCCTGTGGATGTGATCGGCAAGAATGAGCCGATCAAAGTGGATGAGCATTATTTGTCAGAAATAATTGAAGCCCGGCTAGAACAGATTTTTGAGAAATCAAAAGAAGTTTTGGACGAGATCGATGCTTTAGTTTTACCTGGCGGAGTTGTTTTGACAGGCGGTGCTGCTAGTTTACCCGGAGTGGTAGAATTAGCCTCCGATATTTTTGAAACAAATGTCAAGCTTTATGTTCCCAATCATATGGGACTTAGAAACCCTGTTTTTGCTAATGCTATCAGTATTGTCGAGTATTCCTCTACATTAAATGAAATTTACCATATCGCTAAATCAGCGATTACAGGAGAAAGATCCATGACGATGTCGATACAAAATGTTCAGGAGCGAAAACCTGAAAAAATACCTGAAGAAATTCATTATGACAATGATCATGAAAAAAATGAAAATGTAAAAGATAAAGTAAAAGATTTCTTTTCCAATATATTTGACTAAAGTAGGAGGAATAAAAAACTATGGAATTTTCTTTAGATAATAACATTAACGATGGGGCAGTCATCAAAGTGATTGGTGTAGGCGGAGCCGGAGGCAATGCTGTAAACCGGATGATTGAAGAAAATGTCAAAGGCGTCGAGTTTATTGTAGCCAACACCGATGTTCAAGCATTAAAAAGTTCGAAAGCTGAAACAGTGATCCAATTGGGTCCCAAATATACACGCGGGTTAGGCGCGGGTTCGCAGCCGGAAGTCGGTCAAAAATCTGCTGAAGAAAGCGAAGCGTCCATTTCGGAGGCGTTGACCGGAGCAGATATGGTTTTCATTACTGCCGGCATGGGAGGCGGAACAGGAACTGGAGCAGCACCTGTTGTTGCCAGAATTGCCCAGCAGTTGGGTGCCTTGACAGTAGGAGTCATTACCCGCCCATTTAGTTTTGAAGGACCGAAGCGCGGCCGCTATGCTGCGGAAGGGATCGCTTTACTAAAAGAAAATGTAGATACATTATTGATCATTTCGAATAATCGATTACTGGAAGTCGTTGACAAAAAGTACCTGCTTAGTCTGACAAGTAGACTCTTGATTAAAGACTGTGTGTCCTGCCATCCACGCCTTTGGACATTCGCACCTTGAGCTTAGCAAGACTGGTTTCTGCATCTCGAAGCCTTTTTAGCCTTGCTGTTGGAGGGTC
>JAATEZ010000504.1 GCA_015655485.1 Lactobacillales bacterium
ATCGGAATGGTCAATGATCATCTGGTTGATTGTCCGCGTCACTCCATCTGTCAAAAATTGGGAACCATTTAAAAAGCCTGCAAGGACCTCAGTGATCCTTGCTCTGCAGACTTAATTTTTCTTCAACCATTTATTCATTGAACAAAGTACACTTTATTTCCCACTCTTTTTGGGCGGGCGGGTTCCCCAGAATTGGAATAGATCTGTGCGAATCGCTCCATTATAAAGCTTTCTTTTTTTCGTAGCCCATTCCCCATAATATTTTTCAAACTCCAGATCACTGGTTAAAATATATTTGCTCCATGTTTTTAACGGACGATAAACTTCGCCCATCTCTTTATATAATTCCTTAACAGACTCTTCTTCCCCTAAACGTTCTCCATAAGGCGGATTGGCTACAAGAACTCCATAGTCTTGTGTCGTAGTAAAATCACTCAATTGCATTTGTTTGAACTGGATCGAATCGCCTAGACCAGCTTCTTCGGCATTTCTTTTGGCGATCTCGATCATACGTCCATCAATATCCGTTCCCATGATATCTAATTCAATGTCATAATCTGCCTTAAGCTCTGCTTGGGCTCTAACTTCTTTAAAAATAGCCGGATCCACCCAAGGCCACTGTTCACAGGCAAAAGACCGATTAAAACCTGGAGCGATATTATGACCGATCAATGCGGCTTCAATACAAATAGTTCCCGAACCACAAACAGGGTCATAAAAAGGACGCTCCTTATGCCAGTTAGTCAGCAAAACTAATGCAGCTGCCATATTTTCTTTAAGCGGCGCTCCTCCCTTTTCCAGTCGATAACCCCGCTTAAACAAACTGGGACCAGTAGTATCTAATGTGATCATGGCATGATCCTTTAAAATAGAGATCTCCAAAGCAAACTCGGCTCCTGTTTCAGGCAACCGGCTATAACGATGATAAACATTGCTTAAACGGTCTACTATGGCCTTTTTGACGAGTGATTGACAATCGGAAACGCTGTAAAGAGTGGATTTGACTGATTTACCCGAGACCGGAAAAGCCGCATCCATCGGCAAATAATCTTCCCAAGCGATGGCTTTTGTCTGCTCAAATAAATCATCAAAAGTTTTCGCAGTAAACTCCCCCACTACGATTTTTACACGATCAGCTGTTCTTAACCAGAGGTTTGCTGCAGCGATCTCTTTTATATTTCCTGAAAAAACTGCCCGCCCATTTTCTACCTGACAAGCTATTCCCAAGTCACGAAGCTCTTTTCCAACTAAGGCTTCCAATCCGCTGGCAGCCGTTGCAACTAACTTTACATTCTCCAAATCATGACCTTCTTCCCTAAATCTTTAATTTTTTAAAGCTGAATGAAGGATCTTAGACCTTGAGCCATAGTAAAAGAAAAATTTAGCGTTGCGCAGCAGCGCCAATCTTTTCTTAAGCTATTGCCGAGAAGGTCTCCTTCATGAAGCCAGATACTTAAAAGCAGAATGAAGGATCTTAAACCTTGAGCCATAGTAAAAGAAAAATTTAGCGTTGCGCAGCAGCGCCAATCTTTTCTTAAGCTATTGCCGAAAAGGTCTCCCTCATGAAACCAACCCAAAATAGCTGTGAAATCCTTTAGGATCAAGATTCCATAGCTAACAAAAAGATATACATTATTAACAGCTAAAAAATCCTTCCGTTCAAAAAAACTGGAAGGAAACCTGAAATTGTAGTTTTCTGTAAGCCATGTTCTGTATCAAAAAGTTCTCAGGCAGAGCTTTTTGACGGTAATTATCTATCTGCAAGAAATTCTTGCCTCTTTTCCTCGTTCATTTTCTTGAAAAGAGTGCCCCTACCATTGTTTGGGTTGCTCGCTCGAGGGGTTTACCGCGTTCCATCAATTTTATTTCTAAAATTGCTTCGTCACTGTGGCACTTTTCAGAGATACTCAAGCATAGCCGTTAGACCTTAGCCTTTTTTTCTCGCCGTTATTCCTTAGAATACCTTAGCTTATGATTTCGCTAAGCACGAACACTACAGACATCTCAGTCTGTGCGAGCATGGACTTTCCTCAGCCTGATTAAATCAAACCGCAATTACCCAAAAACTACAATATCCTTTTTTCTAAAACCTTTTTGTCTCATTTAAATCTTCAGTATCCGAAGTCAATTTACTCCCAAAAACCTCTTTTTCCAAATTTGATAGTCGTTTTAAAATATCAAAATTTGTTACTGCGCTGCTCTTCGGTGTATCCTGCTGAATTCTTGACATAGTTTTCTGACTTTTGCTCAACTGATCGATTTTCGCATTTAATCGCTGATTTTCTTCCTGTATATTTGAAAGTTCCTTAGTATAAGCATCATAATCTTTAATTACATTATCTAAAAACTCATCCACTTCAACCGGATCATAGCCGCGCATTTTAGTTTTAAATTCTTTTTCTAAAATGTCTCTTGCCGAGAAAATTAGTTTTGCCATTTTTTTGCACCTCATCTATTATTAACTATTTCAACTCTTCAATATCTCTACCATTAACATTGTACCAAAAAGTTATATAAATTCATACTAAATTATCATAAACTATTAGACAAGGTAAATCTAGTCACAAGACAGAGCGTTAAAAAAATTTAATATTTCATTAGATTTTCGTCAAAAATAAACAACAGCTCATTTATTTTTCCAGATAAAATTCAAAACGATTACCCACATACTGAGTTCGTACATATTCAAATGGAGTGCCGTCAGATAAATAAGATATTTGGCGAAGACGCAAAATCGCTTCTCCTCTTTTCACATTTAAATATTCTGAAATTTGTTCCGAGGCAGTCATCGCGGAAATGGTCTGATTGGCCCGGCCTATTTTATAACCGCCTTTAGATTCCAGCACTCGATACAAAGATTTAGTGATCTCTGATTTACTAAAATTTTCCACCATGCGGTGAGGGATACTGGCCACTTCAAAGCAAATTGGGACATCGTCGGCATAGCGGATCCGTTCCATTCGCAAAATAGGATCCCCTTCCTTTAATTGCAAGTTCTTCATCTCACTGGAACTTGGTTTTGCTACATAATAAGAGATAGTTTTACTGGATGGGATCCGATTCTGTGACAGCATTATATCTGAAAAACTGGTTGTTCCAACCATTTTTTCTTGAACCTTTTTCCGGGCCACATAAGTCCCTGAGCCGATTTTCCTTTCTAGTATTCCTTCTTCTGCTAAAGTTTGAATGGCTTGACGCAAAGTCATCCTGCTTACACCAAACTCGATTGATAATTCGCGTTCAGATGGCAAACGATCGCCGATTTTCCATTTTTCCAGCTCAATATCATTCCTGATTTTGTCGTGTATTTGAATGTAGGCCGGAGTATTTGTAGCCGCCATTGAATATCTTCCTTCCAATTTTGCTTAGGTGTGAATAGTTGAAAAAAGCTGCTTTAACAAAAAAAGTCAAAGTCATCCTATACAAGGATCTCCTACTTCTTACTATACCACTATTCCCAAAAAGAAAGCAACAGGTCAAATAAAAACCTGCTGCTTTCTTCTTGATTTTTTGTTAAACTTTTTCAGCCAATTCTTTCTGCAATGTTTTATTTGCTGTGGCCAGCATCAAACGGATCCGATTCAACTGATTAACGATAGAAACTCCCGGATCATAATCGATCGCGGCAATATTGGCTTTAGGATATTGATGCCGCAATTCTTTAATGACCCCTTTGCCAACTACATGATTAGGCAAACAGCCAAATGGCTGCATACAAACGATGTTATGGACATCCTCTTTCAGCAGTTCAATCATTTCACCGGTCAAGAACCAGCCTTCACCAGTATGATTCCCAATTGAAAGGATTTTGCCGGCATCTTCAGCCAGTTCATAAATAGAGTGGATCCCACTGAATCTTTCTGAAGCCCGCAATGCTTTATCCATGGGTTTTTCAGCCAGCTCGATAAATTTGATGCCCAATTCAGCCAGAGATTTCGTTTTCTTTGACATACCAAGATTTTCATACTTCCAAATTTGATTATACAAAGAATAATTCATAAAACCTACAATGTCAGGAACGATGGCTTCTGCTCCTTCAGCTTCTAAAAGACGCACAATATCATTGTTAGCTGTCGGTGAATACTTGACTAAAATCTCACCAACAACCCCTACTTTAGGCTTCACAACGTCTGTTAGCGGGATCGTATCGAAGTCCTTGACGATTTTTTTCACATGACGATTAAACTGCGAAATAGAACCATTCATCACATTCGCTTCAACTTTTTTGATCCATTCTTCATGCAGGGCATCAACAGATCCCTTTTCTACTTCATATGGCCGCGTCCGGTAGACTACTCGTTCAAATAAGTCTCCGTATAAAAAGGCGACCGCTACCCGTTTCAGCATAGGCAAAGTATACTTGAATCCGGGGTTGGATTCGACGCCTTTATTCCCCATAGAGACCGAAATAACCGGAACCTGTTCAAAACCGGCATCATTCAGCGCCTTTCGCAATAAGGGAATATAGTTCGTGGCCCGGCAGCCGCCGCCGGTTTGGGTCATCATGACACTGACGTTATTCAAATCATAATCTCCGCTCTGCAAGGCTTCAACCAGCTGACCAATTGAGATGATCGCCGGATAACAGGCATCATTATTCACATATTTCAAGCCTACATTGACCGCTTCAGGATCCTCGGAAGGCAGGCAAACAACATTATACCCGGATGCCTGTAAAGCTTTGTCGACTAAACCATCCTGGTGGATCGGACTGAGCATCGGCATCAGCAAGGTGTGATTTTTTTTCATCTCTTTTGTAAAGACGATCTTTTCCTGTTCTTCAAAACGTTTAACTGGGACAAAATGCTTCTTTTCTCTTTCACCCATTGCCGCTTTCAAGGAACGCAGACGAATCCGGACAGCTCCCAGATTAGAACCTTCATCAATTTTAAGAACTGTATAAATTTTCCCATATTGATCCATGATTTCTTCTACCTGATCCGTCGTCACTGCATCCAAACCGCAGCCAAATGAATTTAACTGGACCAATTCCAAATTTTTAGACTTAGCCACCACTTTCGCAGCCGCATATAATCTGGAATGATAGACCCATTG
>JAATEZ010000115.1 GCA_015655485.1 Lactobacillales bacterium
TAGACCCAGTATGACCAGTCTTCCCCCAGCTCACCGGCTTGCAGATGTTGAAGTAATTCACCAGATGAAACAGACCGCTCTATCTCAGAAAAATCTGAGTCAGGTTCCACACTGATTTCGAGTGACACTAAACTACGGCTTTCTCTTAGAGGATCACTCAGCTGCTGCAATTCTGCCATGATTTTTGAATACACATCGGCTAACCGTTCTTCTTTTTTCAAAGCTATTTGAAGTATTTGAAAAGACACATCAGCTACTTCATGCCATTTGACTTCAGTATGGCCTTTATCTAAAGTCACCGCAGCGATACCTTTAACTCCTTGTTCTTTTTTTGTATGTCCTAAAGGGGTTCCTGGATATACTATGTAGGGCTTTGTTGATAATATACCAGGCTGATGGATATGGCCTAGCGCCCAATAATCATAACCTTTTGCCTGTAAGTCAGTTAATTGAAACGGAGCAAATCTGTTTTCTTGCCCTATTTCCCCATGATAAAGACCAATATGTGCATCCGTTTCAGCTAGCCGGGAAGGAAACTCAGCCGTTTTTCCCTGAGTTATCCATTGATCAGTGTAACTGAAACCAGAAAGCGCGACTTTTTCTCCTGATTTGGTAGTCAAGCGAAGAGTCTCTACCTGATCCGAATAAAAAAGATGAACATTCGCTGGAAAATCAAACCAATACTGGTCTTTTCGATAGTGATCATGGTTGCCAAAACAAAGAAAGACGGGAATATCCGCTTGAGCTAGTTTTTTGAAAGCGTCGATCATTAAAGATTGGGAATAGATAGAAGAACGTGCCTGATGAAAAGTATCTCCAACAAATAGAACAAAATCCACTTCCTGTATAATAGCGGTTTTCACAATAGACTGCACCATTTTTTTATTGCTCTCTTGCAAATACTTTGCTACAGTGGCGGGAAGTTCCCCTATTCCTTCAAAAGAACGATCCATATGTAAGTCGGCACAATGTAAAAAATGCATGTTTCTACCTCTTTTCTCTTTCTATTATGATACTCATTTATCAGCTATTTGACTAGGGGAACAGTCTCAAACTTCAGCATTTTTCCGACTCATTAAAAAAGTCAAAATTTTCTGAAGCACAACGCATAGATTTTCTGCAATTTAAACATCACAGATAAAGATAAGGTATTTAAATTTTTTCGAAATTTTGAAATTGGGAGGACCGTCATCCTTTCGAGAGTGTTTTCGACAAACCTATGGTATTTGGGTTTTTGCTATGAATCATTTTTTATGCTGCACTTAAAGTGTATATTCAAGCGACAGCGACTCAAAAAAACTGAATCTGATGCTAAATAGCTAAAAAACAGCCAATATGGACTGTTTTTTGACTAGGAAAAAGAAGAGGCTGATCCATTAATCAATTTAGATTAATGAGCCAGCCTTCTCTTTAAAAAGTTAAATTATGGCAGTCAAAAGCCATCATTCTCGAAATTTTACCGTTTATTCCCCATACAACTCTTGAATAGGTTTCATGATGATCCGGTTCAAATCATTCACGATGGTACTGAAAGTCTGTTCTTTAGCCATCAGTACATTAATCACTTCTTCTCCCTGGACTTTGGTCGCTAATTCCTGAGCTTTAGCCGCATCTTCATCGGTAAACTCTTCTCCTTGCATTTGTTTTTGCTGCAATGTCACTTGTAAATCTTGAAATTCTTTAAATAATTTGTAAGCTTCCTCATTTTCTTTTACTTTGGCGAAGGCTGCTTGAAGTTCAACAAATTCAGGAATTTGACGAATTTCTCTTTCAATTTGATTAGCACTATCATAGATATTAACTGACATATGATCCCTCTTTCTTTTTATATTTTTCAAAACTTATTGTATCATTGATCCTTTGGCATTCCCAGAAATTATTCTTCAGTTAGTTTAAATTGCTCTTAAATGAATCCCACGCATTTCCAACGGTATCTTTCACTTTATCGGCACCGTCTTTGATTTTACCTCCCCAGTATTCAGTCCCTTCTTTGACTTTATTTCCAAATTCATCTAATAAATTTGACCCGCTGGAACTTGTTTCACTGCTTGATTGAGTGGCATCGCTGACCCCGAAAGATGTTTGGGCAGAGTTGGCTAAAATTCTCGTCGCTTCATCTTTAAAGATATAGGAAACGCCGGTACTGCTGCTGCCGGTCAAATAATGGCTTTCACCCGCTTCATCAAAACCGAGCCAGGTAGCAATCACTACATCGGGTGTGTAGCCAACGACCCATTGATCTTTTGTCCCATTGTCTTCATAGGTCGTTTCTGTCGAACCGGTTTTACCGGCCATGGTATAACCCGAGGGGCTGGCATTGACTCCTGTTCCAGAACTAAATACGCCTAAGAGCATACTCGTCATTTCTTCTGAAACTTCTTTTGTCGTCACTTGTTCAGAATCAGCCTCCGTATTGTCAACAACTACCGCTCCTGAGGCATCCACGATTTTTGTAATAAAATGTGAATCATACTTTTTTCCCTCATTAGCAAAAACGCTATAGGCGCTTGCCATCTGCAGAGGGCTGACCCCAGTCGTCAGGCCGCCGAGCGCCAAACCATAATAATCATCTTTTTTGCTTAAAGAAATCCCAAATTGTTCTACTTTTTTATACCCTTTTTCCAATCCAATCTCATGCAGCAGCCACACAGCAGGAGCATTCAGACTTTCGGCAACAGCTGTCGCCATGGATACTTCACCACTATACGTATGATCAAAATTACTTACATCATAGAAATCAAGCGACTGATCCTTTAGAGTATCGGTTGCTTTCCACCCCGCTTCTAAAGCAGCAGTATAAACAGCTAATGGCTTCATTGTTGAA
>JAATEZ010000255.1 GCA_015655485.1 Lactobacillales bacterium
CATCCGGAAGGCTATACAGCGACAGATATTCTCGCCCGAATGAAACGCAGTCAAGGGTTTAATGTTCTGCATCCGATGGGATGGGATGCTTTTGGTTTACCGGCAGAGCAATATGCAATAGATACTGGAAATGATCCGGCCGAGTTCACCAAAAAAAATATAGAAACTTTTCGTCGTCAGATCAACTCTTTGGGATTCAGCTATGATTGGAACCGAGAAATCAATACAACAGATCCAAGCTACTACAAGTGGACTCAGTGGATCTTCATCAAAATGTTTGAAAAAGGTTTGGCATACGAGGCAGAAGTTCCGGTGAACTGGTGCCCTGCACTGGGGACTGTTTTAGCCAATGAGGAAGTGATCGACGGTTTATCAGAGCGAGGCGGGTATCCGGTCTATCGTGTACCTATGAAGCAGTGGATGTTAAAAATAACCGCTTATGCTGATCGGCTTTTGGACGATTTGGATTTGGTTGACTGGCCGGAAAGCATCAAAGAAATGCAGCGGCATTGGATCGGCAAGTCGGTTGGAGCCTCGGTCACTTTCAAAATCAAAAATAGTTCATCAGAGTTTTCTGTGTTCACCACTAGACCAGACACTCTGTTTGGAGCGACTTATGCCGTGCTGGCACCAGAACTGCCGTTAGTGAAGGATATTGTTGCCTCAGAACAAGAAGCCAAGGTCACCGCTTATATAGAAGCTTCTGAAAAAAAATCTGAATTAAATCGAACGGATTTATCAAAAGAAAAAACTGGAGTATTTACTGGCGCCTATGCCATAAATCCGGTGAATGGAAAAGAAATTCAAATCTGGATAGCTGACTATGTCTTGTCTTCTTATGGAACTGGGGCTATTATGGCAGTTCCCGCACACGATGAACGTGATTATGAATTTGCTAAAACTTTTAATTTGGAAATTATTCCTGTTCTAGAGGGAGGAGACATTCTTAAAGAAGCTTTTGTTGGAGATGGACTGCACATCAATTCCGGATTTCTTGATGGTTTGAATAAACAGGAGGCAATCAAAGAAATCGTTGACTGGCTGGAAGCAAAGAAAGTCGGAAAGAAGGAAACAAGTTATCGCTTAAGAGACTGGTTGTTTTCTCGTCAGCGCTATTGGGGCGAACCCATACCGATCATTCATTGGGAAGATGGGACGACCACAGCAGTCCCGGAGGAAGAATTACCATTGACTTTGCCTGTGACCAAGGATATAAAGCCCAGCGGAACAGGGGAATCTCCTTTAGCTAATATGACTGATTGGGTTGCTGTGACGGATCCGGTAACTGGTAAAAAAGGGAAACGTGAAACAAATACGATGCCGCAATGGGCAGGGAGCTCCTGGTATTATTTACGATTTATTGATCCGCACAACAAAAAACAATTAGCTGATCCAGAAAAACTGAAACAGTGGCTGCCGGTTGAGATTTATATTGGCGGTGCGGAACATGCTGTTTTGCATTTGCTGTATGCGCGGTTCTGGCATAAATTTCTTTATGATCTGGGCATTGTTCCCACAAAAGAACCCTTTCAGAAACTTTATAATCAAGGAATGATTCTAGGCGGAAATAATGAAAAAATGTCCAAGTCACGCGGAAATGTTGTCAATCCTGATAGTGTCGTTGAAAAATATGGCGCAGATACGCTGCGCCTGTATGAAATGTTTATGGGGCCTTTAGATGCTTCTATTGCATGGAATGAGAACGGCTTAGAGGGGAGCCGCAAATTTTTGGATCGTGTCTGGCGGTTGTTAGTTGATGAAGATAATAAAATGAGGGACCGGGTAACGACATTTAATGATGGGAAATTGACTAAAGCTTATCATCAAACGGTAAAAAAAGTAACGGAAGATTATGATCAGCTTCATTTTAATACAGCTATTTCTCAACTGATGGTGTTTGTCAATGAGGCCTATAAAGCAGAGGTTTTACCTTATGAATATATGGAAGGTTTTATTCAACTGCTTGCCCCTGTTGCTCCGCATATTTCTGAGGAACTATGGCTTAAATTGGGGAATAAAGAGAGTCTGACTCATGCTGCTTGGCCTGTATATGATCCTAAAGAATTAGTTGAAGATAAAGTGGAAGTGGTTTATCAGATCAATGGGAAAGTGCGCGGCAAAGAGAAAGTTGCTCGGGATTTATCCAGAGAGCAGCTTGAAAAAGCTGCTTTGACCAACGAATCTATTCAGAAAGTATTATTTGGTTTGACCATTCGAAAAGTGGTTATTGTTCCCAATAAACTTGTTAATATAGTTGCGAACTAAACAACAGGTAAGAAAGTTGATGGGAAAGGATAAATTTTCTCATCAACTTTTTGTTTTTTTTACCTTGTTTGTTTAAACAGGAAAAGATTTTTTTAAATACATTAGCCGATGTCAAATGATTAAGAAACAAAAGAGTTTTTCAAATTTACTTGCATGTTTGCTGGTCAAATAATAAACTATTTGGTAGAGGAAAATAGAAGAAAGTTGGAGAGCAGATGTCCCATCAACAAATGAGTGACAGTCAACAAAGTAAAAATACAAAAGATAAGATGGTTCAAGGATCGGCATGGCTGACTATTGGCAATATTGTCTCACGTCTATTAGGAGCCATCTATATTCTTCCTTGGTATGTGTGGATGGGAGAAAATGGCGATGCTGCCAATAGCCTTTTTGGCAAGGGATATAATATTTATGCTTTGTTCTTAATGGTTTCAACAGCAGGGATCCCCTCCGCAATAGCTAAGCAGATCTCTCACTATAATTCTTTAAATGAATATCGTTTAAGCAATCGCCTTTTTAAGCGCTCCATCCTGCTGATGATCGCGTTGGGGGTAGTTTTTGCTTTAGTCATGTTTATTTCAGCGCCCATTTTGGCAGACGGGAATACCAACCTGATTCCAACGATGCGGGCGCTTAGTATTGGACTTTTAGTTTTTCCATGTATGAGTATCATTCGAGGCTTCTTCCAGGGAAATCATGATATGATGCCTTATGCGGTTTCACAAATCGCCGAGCAGATCGCCCGAGTCTTTTACATGCTTTTAGCGACTTTCATCATAATGAAGATGAGAAATGGCGATTATGTAGATGCAGTGACTCAGTCTACCTTCGCCGCTTTTATTGGAATGTTGGCAGGTATGGCAGTTTTATTGTGGTACTTCAGAAAACAAAAACCGCTATTTGAACATTTGGAAGCGAACAGTAATAATCAATTAGAAATATCCACCAACAGTCTCATCAAAGAGATGATTCACGAAGCGATCCCTTTTATTGTGGTCGGGTCGGCGATCACGATTTTTAAGATTGTGGATCAGTACACTTTTGAACGGATAATGAGAACTTTCACTGATTATTCTGATGCTCAACTCTTTAATTTTTTCGGACTATTCAGCGCGAATGCGGATAAGTTGACGATGATCGTGATATCTTTGGCAACATCGATTGCTGCCGCAACACTTCCCCTCGTGTCCGAAGCCTTTACGCAGAGAAATAAAAAAGGGTTGGCGCGCTTGATCAGTGAAATGCTTCAATTATTCTTTTTTATCATGGTTCCGGCTATAATGGGCATGGTCATTGTCGCTGAACCGCTGTATACTTTGTTTTATCGTCACGGAGTCTTAGGAACTAAAGTTTTGATCGAGGCTTGTCTGATTGGTATCATCTTAGCTTTTTATATGGCTGTTTCCAGTACATTACAAGGGATTTACCGAAATAAGGAAGCCGTTGTTTATCTAGGCTATGGATTTTTAGTGAAACTGGTACTTCAATACCCAATGATTAGAATTTTTGAGACTTTTGGGCCCTTGATCGCTACAGGAATCGGTTTAAGTGTGACTAGTTACTTTATTACCAGAGAATTGTACCGGTCCACAAAGTTCAACTTTAGTCTGACCGCCAGACGCACTTTACTGATTTTCATTTTGAGTGGGATCATGAGTATTTTTGCCTGGATCAGTCGACAAATCTGTTATTTAGTCTTGAGTCCGACGACTAAATTTCAATCTTTACTGATCATCATAGTTGTGGCAGCAGTTGGAGCTGCCGTGTATGGTTACTTGATTCTTAAATTGCGTTTAGCAGATAAGCTGTTAGGCGAAAAAGTCGGAGGTTTACGTAAAAAGCTGCGTATCAATTGACGGGTCAACACATTAAAAAGGGATTGGAACGTTACAGGCTCCAATCTCTTTTTAAAATAGGGAGCATTCATTTTTAACAATAGAAAAGTGCGTCGGATTTTTAACTTAAGGAGATTTAAATGAGGTTAGATAAATATTTAGTCGAAGCAAGAAAGGGTTCCAGAAAAGAAATCCAATCTATGATAAAAAAAGGCTATGTCACTGTAAATGGGTCGAAGAGCGTTGTGGCTAAACAACAGATTCGTGAAGATGAGGCCAAAGTCTGCTTGTTGGGACAACCGGTTTTTTATCAAAAAAATCATTATTATTTATTGAATAAACCGGCTGGAGTAATTTCAGCGACTGAGGATAAATCAGATAGGACAGTCATGGACTGTTTAAGCAAATCGGATCAGCGGGATGACCTGTTTCCGGTTGGACGCTTAGATAAAGATACTGAAGGACTGCTTCTTTTAACCACAGATGGTGTGTTGGCTCATCAATTATTATCACCGAAAAAACATGTTGATAAAGAATATCAGGCAACTATCCATGGAATCGTAACGGAGGAAGATGTGCAGAATTTTTCGGCAGGAATTCGTTTAAAAGATGATTTTCTCTGCAAATCCGCAAGTTTAACTATTTTAAAAATCTCTGAGGAAAAAGGAGAGTCAAATATAAGTCTTGTGATTCAAGAGGGGAAGTTTCATCAAGTAAAAAGAATGTTCGAAGCGGTAAATAAAAAAGTGATTTATTTAAAAATAGTTCGAATGGGGAGCCTCGTTTTAGATGAAGCTCTTGGGTTAGGTGAATATCGTCCTTTGACGCAAGAGGAAATTCTTTTATTAAAAAAAAATAAAAAAAGCTGAGTTAGCCAAATTCTTCAAACAGTGGAAGAATTTGATACAGACTCAACTTTTTTTTGTTGTTTTGCTGGAGCGGTTTTCCCATGTTTTCATCATGGTTGGGATCTGGGCAATAATTTGTGTGGGTAAAGCAACATATTGGTTTTCAGATAAGTTTTCTCCAATCAAACTATGCAAATAAACAGCACTTAATAAAGCCTGTTTTTTGTCAGAAAACTGCGCTAAAAATCCAGCGATCATGCCTGCAAGTACGTCGCCCATGCCGCCAGTTGCCATAGCTGGAGTACCAATGGGATTTTGAAAAATTTCATTTTGCCAGTAAATTTCGGTCCGGTGTTTTTTTAAGACAAGGTTAGCTCCTAATAAAGATCGTTGTTTTTGATTTTTTTTAGTCTCTTGATTACTTAAAGAAAGTTTGCTTAAGCGGGACCACTCCATTTCGTGAGGCGTAAAAATCAGATTTTGCCGAAACACAGGCAGCCAGTCAGGATTTTCAGCCAGCAAAGTAATAGCCGAACCGTCTATGATCCCCCATTGCTGCGGTTGTATTTGCTGCAAAAAATTTTTCAAAATCAATTTACTTTTTTGTGTTGTTCCAAGACCGGGTCCAATGACGATAATATCAGCAGTCTGGATGTTTGATTGAATCCCTTCATCATCCTGCCAGTCAAGGACCATGGCTTCTGGCAAGCGAGCATGCAGAGCGGTGTGATTCATTGGGTGTGTCACCGCAGTTACGAGGCCGGCACCGCTATAAACGCAGCTGCTGCTTGCTAAATTAATGGCACCGCCGTACTGTTCATTTCCTCCAATCAAGGTTACTCGTCCGTAATTTCCTTTATGGCTGTGGGGCTCACGTTTCGTGATTACGTTAGTTAAAATATTCTCATCAAGAATTTCCATCAGAAGTCCTCTTTCCTTGTTGTAAAATTCTGTTTCTTTGAGTTAGTTCCATTATAGTTTTTTTTTAGAGAGTTTGCGAGGAATAGCTGTGGAGTTATCTTATGATTAATCTTAAAAAAGCGATAGCTACTACCCCTGCAACAACAGTTTTCATGAGGTTTTTTGTTTTGACAGCGACTAAAAAAGTAGGGATGGCAGCAATGGTATTTGCCCAGTTGATGTCTGGCCGCTGGTGTTCATGGTAATAAAATAAGTTTTGAAAGAGCAAAGCCGCCAGGATACATAGGGGAACATAGTTTAGAAATTTAATGAGTGAAGGAGGAAACTCCATTTTTTTTGCGAATATAAAGGGCAGGATCCGAGGAATCCAAGTAACGAAGAAACCGCCTAGAATAATTAAAAAAATGGAATAATCAATGTTCATCCAAAAAGACCCCCATTCCGCAACCTAACAGAGTAGCGAGTAGTACGGCTATTTCGGCGGATACTAAAGACATAAGCAAATATAAGCTGAAACAAACAGTTAAAATGGCCATGCAAATTTGTTTGGGTCTGTTTTTAAGCGGGAGTTCAGCTTGCAAAACGAATAATCCAATAAACATAGCGATCAGGGCATAATCTAAACCAAAATCATTTGGATCAGGAATCCAATTTCCTATGACACCGCCGATCATGGTAGCGAAGAACCAGGAGAGGTAGGCAGTAATGTTTAGACCATTCATCCATGCCAGTGAAACACTGTGCCCTCTTTGCACCTCGGTCATTAAAACGCCATAAGACTCGTCAGTTAAAAGAGAACCGATGCCAATGTTTTTCGCTAGATCATAGTGTGTAAAATATTGACTGGCGGATAAGGACATCAGAAAATGTCTTAAATTAACTAAAAATATGGTAAATATAACAGCTGAGATCGGACTATTGATCCTCAACAATCCGCAAATAATAAATTGTGCGCTGCCTGCATAGATAAATAGGGACATCAGTCCAATTTCAATCAGGGATAATTTTGCATTAGCACCTACTACACCGGCAGCGATGCCGATTCCTAAATAGCCTAATACTGTTGGCAGACAGGAACGGATTCCATCTGTAAAAGTTTGATATTCTTTGTTGAAGTTGATCGTTGATCTCATTTCTTTCCTTCTTTCCAAATTTTTTTCGATTCTCTCCAATCTGGTCAATTGGCAAATGGATAAAAATGTTTTATACTGAATATAAAGTATATTTTTAAAAAAATCAAATAAAATTTAGTAGATGGAGTTAAATTCATGAATAAAATCAATCAAATCATTTCTAAAAATTTAAAGAAAATCAGGAAGCAAAAAGAAATAACGATTCAAGAATTAGCAGGAAGTTCAACAATAAGCAGTGTCTCTTTAAATAATATCGAAAATGGCAAAAGCAATCCAACCATCGATACACTTTGGAAAATCGCAGATGCCTTAAATGTTCCTTACACCGAATTGTTATTAGAACAAACTATTCCTGAAGCAACAGTTGTCAGCTATGACCAAGTGATGCAGCAGGCACAATTTAGTAAGGATGAAAAATCAAAAGTCTATCTTTATTATCCCTTATCACAAATGGATCACTATGAATTTTTCGGTATGGAGATCATTTCTTTGAGTGAATACACATCACCGGGGCACTTAGCTGGTTCAAGAGAGTATATTTTTGTTTTATCAGGTGTCCTTGAAGTAAAAATTGGAAGTGATACCTACCACTTGAATCAGGGAGACTCACTGACTTTTTTTTCTGATCGACCGCATACGTATTTTAATCGAGAACAAAATTTATTGAAACTATTGATCATGAACCGCTATAAGGATATTTAAATATTTTTTATTTTAAGAGCAGAAAATGGTATGATATAGAAGAAGAATTTATGGATAGGAGCGGATAGTATGACGATTGATTGGAACAAAGAAGTAACAGCGAGAAAAGAGGAGCTGTTTTCAGATTTATTTGCGTTATTGAGTATTCCAAGTGTTCGCGAAGATGATTTAGCTACCAAGGAGGCTCCCGTTGGCCCAGGACCCAAAAATGCATTAAAAAAGTTTTTAGAGATGGGTGAGCGCGACGGTTTTATCACTAAAAACATTGATAATTTAGCAGGGCATATTGAATATGGCCACGGCGAAGAGACCTTGGGGATTTTTGGGCACGTGGATGTTGTACCGGTAGGCAGCGGTTGGGAAACTGACCCGTTTACCCCGGAGATCCGAGATGGGAAAATTTATGCACGTGGTTCGAGTGATGATAAAGGACCAAGTGTAGCCTGTTATTATGGCATGAAAATCATTAAAGAACTAAACCTTCCCGTTTCTAAAAAGATCCGTTTTATTATTGGTACGGATGAAGAAAGCGGCTGGAAATGCATGGACCGCTATTTTCAAGTAGAAGAAAAACCGGATTTCGGATTTTCGCCAGATGCAGAATTCCCAATCATTAATGGAGAAAAAGGAAATATAACCTTGCGTTTACAATTTGGCAGTGATAATGGCGGTGACTACTCTTTAAAAAGTTTCACTTCAGGATTAAGAGAAAATATGGTGCCTGAGAGTGCCTCAGCAGTTGTTATTGCGGCAAACGAAGAGGCTGGCGGTCAAATGAAAAAAGCCTTTGAACAATTTCTAAAAGAATCGCCGGTCTCGGGCTCTATAAAAAAATCTAAAAATAAATTAGAGATAAAAGTGGTCGGTAAATCAGCTCATGGAGCGATGCCGGAATCAGGAATCAATGCGGGAACTTATTTGGGCGACTTTTTAGCTAAGTATGATTTTTCTGACGATGCGGAATTGTTTTTAAAAACTATTGCGCAATATATTCATTTGGATACAGTTGGAAAGCATCTTGGAGTCAATTATGTAGATGAAAAAATGGGGGCTCTCTCAATGAATGCCGGTCTGTTTTCCTTCAAGGCGGACGTTTTGAAAGAAAATTACATTGCGCTGAATTTCCGTTTTCCCAAAGGAGTCACTCCGGCTGGAATAGAAGAAGGAATCAAGAGCAGGATCGATCACGAAAGAATAACTTTAGAAGTTGGAAGGACACAATTACCTCATTATGTTCCGTTGAATGATCCTTTAGTTCAAACTTTGTTAGCTGTATATGAAGAACATACAGGTGAAAAAGGAGCAGAAAAAGTTATTGGCGGCGGGACATTCGGGCGCTTATTAGAAAGAGGCGTAGCCTATGGAGCAATGTTCCCGGACAGTATTGACACGATGCATCAGGCAAATGAATTTCTGGCAGTGAAAGATCTCTTGCGGGCCGCCGTGATCTATGCGGATGCCATTTACCGTTTAGCCAAATAAGAAAGAAAATAGAAAAGACTGGAAAATAGGAAGATCGGCCTTGACGGTCTTTTCTTTTTTAAATATTGGTAGGAGTAGAAAATAATGAAAACAATTATTCATAATAGCTGGCAGGAAATTTTACAAGAAGAATTTTTACAAAAGTATTATCAAGATTTACATGATTTTTTGAAGGTGGAATATAGGACCCAAAAGATCCATCCGGATATGTATCACATTTTTGAGGCTTTTGAATGGACTCCCTATGAACAGGTAAAAGTAGTCATATTGGGTCAAGATCCTTATCATGGACCACACCAAGCACATGGGTTGAGTTTTTCTGTTCAGCCCGGGGTGAAAGTACCGCCGTCCTTGCAAAATATTTATAAGGAGCTGCAGGCGGATTTGGGTTATGCGCCAGTGGAACATGGTTATCTAGAAAAATGGGCTAAGCAAGGAGTATTATTATTGAACACAGTCTTAACAGTCCGGGAAGGTGTAGCTTTTTCTCATCGTGGGAAAGGTTGGGAAAATTTAACTGATGGAGTGATCCAAAAGTTGAATGAACGGGAAGAACCCATTGTTTTTATTCTTTGGGGAAAACCTGCTCAAGAAAAAAGCAAGTTTATTGATGCTTCCAGACACATCATTATCGCTTCACCGCATCCAAGTCCTTTGTCAGCGCATCGAGGTTTTTTCGGTTCAAAACCATTCTCACGCACCAACCAAGCCTTGCTTGCTTTGGGAGAAAAAGAGATCGATTGGCAATTGCCTAAGAATGTGCAATAAATTTGAGAACTGTTTCACTTATTTCAGTTAAACAAGTGTTTATCTGTTTATTCTACTATCATTTTTTGATGAAACAGCATAAAAAAACTGTATTTTTTCTTTAAGAAGGTGTATGATTGAGTAAGAATTTAGAAAACAATCTTGGAGGGCTCGAAGTGGAATTATTTGAAAGTTTAAAGTATAAAATTGTTCGTCGTAGTATCAAAATCGTTTTTCCGGAAGCAAGTGATTTACGTGTTTTAGGAGCTGCTGTCCGGTTAAATGCAGAAGAATTAGTTACACCTATTTTAATTGGAGACGAAAAAAAAGTAGTGGAAATAGCGCATAAACGCGGATTCAAAATTAGCGGATTGACGATCATTGATCCCAAAAATTATGCCAAGTTTGATGAGATGGTTGCGGCTTTTGTTGAACGTCGGAAAGGCAAAGCTACTGAAGATCAGGCACGGACACTTTTACTTGATCCAAACTACTTTGGAACTATGTTGACTTATTTGGGATATGCAGACGGTATGGTCAGTGGAGCGATCCATTCTACTGGAGAAACAGTTCGACCAGCCTTGCAGATCATTAAAACTAAACCGGGAGTGAGCCGTACCAGCGGGGCATTTTTGATGGTTCGCGGTCGTGAAGAAAGATATCTTTTTTCTGATTGTGCGATCAATATCAATCCGGACGCACAGGCATTAGCCGAAATAGCAGTAGAGAGCGCTAAAACGGCAGAATTGTTTGATATTGATCCCAAAGTGGCGATGCTGAGTTTTTCTACTAAAGGTTCTGCTGCTTCAGATGAAGTGACAAAAGTGGTTGAAGCCACTAAAATAGCTCAACAATTAGCACCTGAATATGAGATTGATGGAGAATTGCAGTTTGATGCTGCTTATATTGCCTCTGTAGCCCAACAAAAGGCTCCAGATTCCAAAGTGGCCGGCAAAGCGACTGTTTTTGTTTTTCCTGAGATACAATCAGGAAATATTGGGTATAAGATCGCTCAAAGATTTGGTAATTTTGAAGCGATTGGACCAATTCTTCAGGGCTTGAATAAGCCTGTTTCAGATTTATCCAGGGGCTGCAATGAAGAAGATGTCTATAAATTATCTATTATTACAGCAGCACAATCTTTGATCAAATAAAAATAAGCAGAAGGCAAGCGTTGAAACTGAAAAGTTTGTTTCGCTTGCTTTTTTTGACCAAAAAGTCAAAAATCGAAGTAGTCTTTTTATTAAAAAATCGTTATACTAAATAAGAAAAGCTGAATGAGGTGTGTCAGGCCTTGAGCAATAAGGAAAGAAAAATTATAGGGATAGTTCCTATCACGAATTTTTTTGAATTATTGCCGAGAAGGACTGCCGCATGAAGCCGGATCAAGAAAAGCTGAATTCAGTATTAAAAGTAAAAAAGTTTCTAGAAATAGCAAATTTGAAAGAAAGTATTTTTTCTTAGAAAATTAACTTTGCTTTTTTATTTCCTTTTCACGAGTTATTTCTATAGACCAAAGAAAAGAGGGATCCTTTTGAGCTATTCACTGATCATGGCAAATTTACAGGAAACAAAAGAGCTGGCTTACTTACTAGCTTCTCTTGCAAAAGAGAAGGATGTGATCGTTTTGACTGGAGATTTGGGAACAGGCAAAACTGCCTTTACTCAGAGTTTTGCTGAAAAACTTGGAATCACGCAGAGAATAAAAAGTCCCACGTATACGATCATTCGTGAATATCAGTCTGGCAGACTGCCTCTTTATCATATGGATGTTTATCGATTAAATGGAGATACTGAGAGTTTAGGGTTAGAAGAATATTTTGAAGGAGACGGGATCTGTATGATTGAATGGGGCAACTTGATCGAAGCAGAGCTGCCTCAGGACCATTTAGAAATAATCCTTGAAAAACTGCCGGATTCAGAAGAAACTAGAAGGATCACTTTCAAAGATAGTGGTAACAGAAGTCAAAAATTAGTAAAACAACTTAAAAATTTGAGAAAGTAGAGAGAGAAATGGAAGAAATTCAGGTAACTATTCGAGAGGCTGTACCAGATGATGCAAAACAATTACTGGAGATCCTCAAAACGATTGGGGGTCAAACACCCTATCTAGTAATGGATGAGACAGGACTTGGTTTTACGGAGGCAGGAATGCGGCTAAATATTGCCGGCTTTTATGAGGCAAATAATAATGTTCTGTTTTTAGCCTTAGTAGACCAAAAAATTGTTGGTTCTATCTCAGTCAAAGCTTCACCCAAAGGCAGAATGGAACACATTGGAGATATTGGCATCAGTATTTTAGCAGATTACTGGGGTTTTGGCTTAGGGACCTCTTTGATTGAAGAGGTCATTTCATGGGCGAAAGCGACTGGTATTATTCGTCGTTTGGAACTGACCGTTCAAGACCGCAACAAAAGAGCTATTCATTTATATGAAAAGATG
>JAATEZ010000294.1 GCA_015655485.1 Lactobacillales bacterium
CTTGCACCGCGGCCGGGATGTCGAAGGCGAGTGACATGGAATTCCGAGTGGAAAGCTGGAGCCACTATCTAGCGATGCCGCGATAATACAGCAAATCCCCGGACCCTGACGGGTCAGACCGACCTTGGTTGAAATGAAAACATGATTTTTCCCCTTGTAAGGATACAAGGCTTCTTTAATATACTGATTCGCAAAAAGCGGCCCGTAAGCATCCGCCGTATCAATAAAATCAATACCTAATTCAACCGCTTTTTGAATAACCGCAACCGCATTTTGCGGATCTTTTGAAGGTCCCCAAACACCAGCTCCCGGAAGCTGCATGACTCCGTACCCCAAACGTTTAATAGTAAAATCTTTATCAAATGAAAAAGTTTTTTCACTACCTGCAATGCTGCTTGTCATTTTCTTCACCTCATTTTTATTTATTTGCTCAGCTTCAATTTACTACTTTATCTGCCAGTTTTCCACTCATTTGATTTTCTATTTATATGATCCTTATTTTTTTGACAGTCCTTATTAAAATATTTAACTGATCTCAATAACAATTATTAAAAAAACTGATAAAGTTTGTTCAAGATTTGAGCAAACAGAAGAATAAAAAGAATCAAAAGTCTGATCAGATTTTTGATTCTTTTTATTATTTTGAAAATCGTTGTATAATTACTACTGTAGATCAAACATGATCTGTGAAAAAAAAGGAGGGGAATTTTCCATGTCATGGCTATGGAGCCTAATGATCGGCTACCTGCTCGGTTCCATTTTGTTTGCAGAGATCGCGGCCTATCTTAAAACCGGAACAAGCGCCAAAGCTTTGGGAAGCGGCAATCCCGGAACAGCAAATATCACAGCTCACCTTGGTCTTAAATCAGGCCTTTTTGTCTTAGCAGGAGATCTGTTAAAAACTTGGCTGGCCTGCTTTCTCTGCCATGCGGTTTTCTTTCCACAGTTAGGCAGAGCTGGGATTCTATATGCCGGATCAGGTGCAGTGTTAGGTCACGATTTCTCCCTTTGGAAAAAATTTAAAGGCGGACGCGGGGTGAGCGCTATGTGTGCCACTATTTTTTATTTTTCACCTTTTTGGAGTCTGATTGCCTTCACTATTGGATTGTTTTTTTTCTGCCTTACCAAGTATGCGGCCGTTGCCGCCATCGTTATCCCAGCATCATTCGCCCTGATTTCTCTGCTTAAATTTGATAAAATCACAGTTTTTATCAGCCTGATCCTTCTCCTGCTGACCTTCCTGCGCTTCTTGCCATCTTTTAGTAAAATAGCTGACGGAACGGAAAGAAAAACTGATATTTTCAAAAAAATCAAAGAACGATTCCATTAGCCTGCTAATAGTTACCATAAATAAAATTCATTTCTTAACTTTCAGGCTTATTCCAGCTCTTCAGTAAGCGCCTCAGGATAATTTGTTTCAACAATTTCAGCACAGCGTCCACATAGATGAGACAGCTTTTCATGCGAACCAACATCCGTGCGTATTGCCCGACAACGTTGACAAGTTTCTCCTACTGCGTGAGTCACTTCGATCGCTACATCAGTAAATTTTAAAGCACTCGCTGGCGCCTGTTCAAACCTGCCGGCTATTTCAAAATCAGATACGATCAAAATTTGAGCTAAATCAGTGTCTATTGCAGTCAAGGCAGTCCGTACTTGCGCATTGGGATAAATCACAACCTTCGCTTCAAAAGACTTGCCGATCAGTTTCGCATTACGTGCTTCTTCCAAAGCTTTCAAGACATTATCACGAAAGCCAAAGAATACTTGCCAGACATCCAACAATTCCTTCTGACCCGCAAATTCCTGAAAATCAGGCAGTTCGCTCAATTGAACATATTCTTCTTCTTCCCTCAGCAGATTCCAAATTTCTTCAGCTGTATGCGGCAAAATCGGCGTCAAAAGTTTTGTCAAAGCCACAAGAATATCATAAAATACAGACTGCATACAGCGCCGGGAGGAACTATTTTCTCCTTCAATATACACAACATCTTTGGCAAAATCTAAATAAAAAGCAGACAAATCTGTTGTACAGAAATTTACAATCGTCTTATAAACTGTTGAAAAAGAATAAACTTCGTAACCTTTTTCTCGAACCTGTTGAATCACTTGATTTAATCTTATCACCATATATTTGTCGGCAGATCGTAAATCTGCAAAACCAACTCGATGTTCAGCAGGAACAAAATCACTTGTGTTAGCTAAAAGAAAACGCATTGTATTGCGAATCTTCCGATAAACTTCAGCGACTTGTTTCAATGTATTCATGTCGACTCTTACATCCGATTCATAGTCCACACTAGAGACCCACAGCCTTAGAATATCGGCGCCCATTTGATCAATGACTTTTGCAGGCACGATCGTATTGCCTAATGATTTGCTTTGTTTTCTTCCTTGCGGATCCAGTGTGAAACCTTGCGACAGGACGGCCTTATAAGGAGCAACCCCATTTATAGCTACACTTGTAGTAATACTAGAATTAAACCACCCGCGATACTGATCAGAACCCTCTAAATACATATCTGCTGGAAATGAAAGCTCTGGCCGCTGACGCAGGACAGCCTCATGAGAAGAACCCGAATCAAACCAGACA
>JAATEZ010000373.1 GCA_015655485.1 Lactobacillales bacterium
ACCGCATCCAGCTTATGTTGGATATTTTTGCTTTAAGGGCCAGATCAAGAGAAGGAAAATTACAAGTGGAGTTAGCTCAACTGCAGTATTTGCTGCCGCGTATCATCGGGCAGGGAAAACAGCTTTCCAGGCTGGGCGGCGGGATCGGGACATGGGGACCGGGAGAAACGAAACTCGAAAGCGACCGTCGGCATATTCGAGACAAAATGACGCAGGTCAAAATGGAGCTTCAAGAGGTTGCTAAACATAGGGAACGGAGTCGTGAAAAACGGCATTCCGGGCAAGTTTTCCAAATTGGTTTGATCGGTTATACCAATGCCGGCAAATCTACTTTGCTGAACTTCGTGACTAAAGCAGATACTTATTCAGAGAACAAATTATTTGCTACTTTGGATCCATTGACAAAAAAATGGCATCTGCCGCAGGGGATGTCAGTAACACTGACGGATACCGTCGGCTTTATTCAAGATCTTCCTACTCAGCTGATCGAAGCTTTTCAATCGACCATTGAAGAAAGCCGCGGAATGGATTTACTGCTTCATGTAGTTGATGCCAGCGCCGGCGATCGTCATAGTCAAGAAGAAACAGTCCTTAGTTTGTTGAAAAAAATGAAATTAGATACGATACCGTTATTAACGGTATATAACAAAAGAGATAAAATCGATAAGACCCAGTTTGTGCCGACGCTGTTTCCCTGTTGTCTGATTTCTTCCAAGGAGGAGGCGGATCGATCTGTTCTGATCGATTCGGTCAGAAAACAGATGATGGAGATCCTAGAGCCATATAAACTTATCCTGAGTTCGGATGAAGGAAAGGTTTTAAGTCAGCTGAAGGAGGAAACGCTGATTGTTGATACCAGCTTTAATGAAAAGAACGACCAATATGAAATTTTGGGTTATGCAAAAGCAGATTCAAAATGGATAGGAAGAATGATTACTGATGTGGACAAATGAATTCCCGCGCGACTTACAAGAGAAAATTATTAAAATTGAAAAAAAAATCGCACCAGCAGTAAAAGAAAGACAAGAGACCGCTTTATTTAATCAAAAAAAAGTTCTGGAAGCATTCAGGCATCAGCAGGTTTCTGAAAGCCACTTTGCTCCTTCGACCGGATACGGCTATGATGACGAAGGGCGGGACAAGTTAGAAGGAATCTATGCCGAAGTTTTCCAAACAGAAGCCGCTTTAGTCAGACCGCAAATCATTTCCGGAACTCATGCTATCGCTACTGCGCTGTTTGGTTTATTGAGACCAGGAGATGACCTGCTCTACATCACTGGAACGCCTTATGACACGCTTCAAGAGGTGGTCGGCTTGACAGGAAACGGGATCGGTTCGTTAAAAGAATATCAGATTGGTTACGATGAAGTCGCTCTTTTAAAAAATGGAGAGGTCGATTTTAAAACCGTTCAAGAAAAATTAACGAGTCGGGTCAAAGTAGTAGCGATCCAACGTTCACGCGGCTATGCAAAGAGAGCTTCTTTTACGGTAAAAAAAATTCGGGAAATGACCGCTTTTGTAAAAAAAATTGCGCCTGAAGTCATTATTTTTGCGGATAATTGTTATGGGGAGTTCGCTGAAATGAGTGAACCAACTCAAGTGGGTGTGGATATCATGGCTGGATCACTGATCAAAAATCCAGGCGGCGGTATCGCTAAAACTGGCGGTTATATCGCAGGGAAAAAAGAGTTAGTAGAAAAGTGCGCTTATCGGCTGACTACTCCAGGCGTTGGAGCGGAGGGCGGGGCTATGTTAGGAACTGTGCGTGACATGATGCAGGGATTTTTCCTGGCACCGCATGTTGTAGATCAGGCGATTCAGGGCGCGATCTATACCTCTGCTTTGTTGGCCGAGTTTGATCTTTGTTCTACTCCAGCTTGGAATGAGCCGAGGACAGACTTGATCCAAATGGTTGAATTAAAAACGAAGACCGACATGGTGAAGTTTTGCCAGGCCATTCAAAAATTCTCACCGGTCGATTCTTATGTTGTACCAGTTCCTTCTTATATGCCCGGGTATGAGGATGATGTGGTGATGGCAGCAGGGACTTTTGTTCAAGGAGCCAGTTTGGAATTAACTGCTGACGGGCCTATAAGACCGCCATACTTGCTTTATGTCCAAGGCGGACTAACGTTTGAACATGTAAAAATCGCTGTAACAGAGGCCGTAAATGAAGTCTTTTACCAATCGCTTTAGAAGGGAAAATGGCTTAAGAAGTTTTTCATCCGCTCAGATCTGAGTTTATTGGATCTGCGCGTTTTTGCAAAAAAATAGCAAAGGATAAATTTCAGGGCAGAATTATTAGTGTTTTCATGTAATAAAATATAACATTTTGTGTTGACAAGAAAAAAAAACATTGGTATCCTATAACTATCAACTGAGAGGGTGTTGAACATGAGAGAAAAGGAACTGCGACGTTCGATGTCTGTTTTCCCAATAGGTACTGTGATGAAACTTACTGATCTGACTGCTCGGCAAATCCGTTATTATGAAGAACAGGATCTGATCCATCCAGAAAGAAACGAAGGAAATCGCAGAATGTATTCTTTGAATGACATTGACACGTTGTTGGAGATTAAAGATTATTTATCTGAAGGATTAAATATGGCTGGGATA
>JAATEZ010000264.1 GCA_015655485.1 Lactobacillales bacterium
AAAAAACACTCATGCTTGAGACTGATTTTTTTCAATTTAGTGAAGGATGTCCAAAAATAATAGACAGAATAATAAATAGTATTTTTTCTTCGCCCTTTTAAAATTGTTTCCCGGCCAAAATTATGACATAATGAATTGGAACAGAGTGAAATGTTTGGAGTGATCAAATGAAAAAAAATGGAAAGATGCTGCTGCTTATCGTTTTTTTTATTCTTGGTATTCTTCTGATTTTTTTAATAGCAAAAGATTTATTTCCACTGGTCAAAGAAGTCTTGATCAATAAAAATAATGAAAAAAAATCAATTGATTTCATAAAAAGCTATGGTGCCAGAAGTGTGCCTGTGTTGATAGGACTGGAAATGATTCAAGTTCTCTTTCCTTTTATCCCCACTTCACTTGTACAAATCGTCATCGGCTTATGCTACCATGCTCTTTGGGGAAGTCTGATCTGCCTGGTTGGGATTTCATCAGCCAATGCTGTCCTATTTTTTTTCGTGCGTCTTTTTTCAGAGCTTTTTTCAGATTCTTCTACTAAAATTGCAAATAAAAAACCTCAAAAAAAAAGGAAACTATTCAACCAAGATTTTATTAAAAATTCAGTTCATCCCGGATTGCTGTTGTTTTGTTTATACTTGGTACCGATTTTTCCGAATTCTTTATTAGCTTTTCTTTTTTCCAAATCCTCTCTGAGCTTAGCAAAATACACAATAACTGTAACCTTGGCCAGTCTTCCTTCTATTTTGATTTGTACTTTTATTGGTCAGCACCTGTCCTTTGGAAACTATCATATGGCACTTTTGCTTGCCTGCCTGATTGGTCTGGCATTGCTTCTATGCCTCATCTTTAAAGAAAAGATTCTCACGATTTTGGAGCGATCAGCCTAGCTTAGAGTACCGGCCACAAAGATTTAATAAAAATAAAAAAGTGTCTAAGAAACTGATGATAAACGTTTTCACCATTTCTTGGACACCTATTTTTCTTGTTGAGTTTTTTCTTTTTTCAAAATCTTCTCCTTTTTTATTTATTTTTTGGTTTTTCTCCCGTAATTAGTGCACCTTCCTGAGAAACCTGTATCGGAACTAATAACCAAACCAGACCGACAACGCCTAATAGGATAAAGTCGATCATTCTGCATCCATCCCTTCCAATGTGTCCACCGGGTGTGCTAAAACAATTTTTTTACTTCAACATGTCAATACTTTCATCCATTGCGATCTTTTGATAGTCTTCATAATGGATCAAACTTTTTATGAATTCAATCATCGAAACCAGCTCCTTCATTGTTTTTTCTTGCCATCTATTTTTTTTCTAAATTGAATTTTTTCAAATGTGTTCAGCCATTAATCATTTTCTTGCTTGATCGCTTTTAACTATTCACCTCTTAATGGATTAATAAACTAAGTTTATGACCCCAACCTTAATGCCAGCCTAAAAATTCATTAAGAAAAATTAAAACGGGCCTCTTTCATTTTTTTCAAATCAAAAAGACCTGCTGGATTTATAGTCAGATCCTTCGAAAGAACGAAAACGATTTTGTAATGAACAGTTGCAGCCGAAAATCCTAAGTTAAAGGAAGTAAATTTATCTGTTGCTCAAAGTTTAAACATATCTCACCACTCTTTTATTATATTATGACGGCATTGCTGCTGGAGTAGTCAAGTCTTCATATAAAGCTAAATTCTGCGAAACCATCCCCAATTTTTCCTTGAAAGCTTGTAAATTTTTTTCTATGCTTTCTCCCTGATATAAAATTTCATCTGAGTCAATAGAATAATATTCTTTAACTGCTCCATTTGGACCTAACAACATAATCTCTCATCCTGGCATCTCCTTTGTATTTTCATTATAAGAAAAAAAAAGCTTTCTATCCACCAAACGGTTGATATTGCAAAAAGATTGAACAAATTCATTCAGCTTTTAAATAATAGAAAAAGCGGAAGAAGCATGAATCAGGATCTCTCCCGAGCCATGCCTCTCCCGCTTTTTTTATTATCCAATTCAGGAATAGTTCCCAGGATTTATTTACAAACCGTCAGATTTTAAAATAGAAATAACTAACCACACGCCTAATAGCGCAGCAATCGCAAAACCAAATTTGCCAATATTTTCCCCTGAGTTTGACTGAAATATCAGCGCAGACATCCACAAGATCCCTGCTGTCAAAAGAGCGACTGCCAGTCGATTAAACATTTTCTTGACATCGCGCCATTTTTTATCCGCGTCCTCGACATCCAACCTGATCAAAGCCCGGCCATTGATCAGCTGTTTCAATAGCTCAGAAAAGTGAAGAGGAAGCTGACTGCTCTCCTTTAGAAGAGTATAGCCCTGGATCAAAATTTTCTCTTTGGAAAAAGATTGCGTTAGTGAATCCAGTGAACTGTTTTCTTTTAGATAATCTCTCGAAATTTCGAGCAGATTCAATTCTGGCGTGATCATTTGAAGAACGCCTTCCAAAATAGATAATGACCTGACCAAAATAGATAATTCACTAGGTACTTGAATATCATGATAATTGAACATTTTCACAAAATCCGCGATAAAGGCACTTACAGAAGTATGGAATAAATTATTGGAAAAATATCGGTCAGACAACTGTTCCATATCAAAATATAATTTGCGTTTATCAATCGACTCCCGGGGATTACCTAACTCCAGGCACACTTCGGTCATCGCATCAATATCTTTAACAGCAATGGCTTGCAACAACTTATTAAAAGATTTTTTACTTCCGTCGCTCAATTCACCCATGATCCCAAAGTCGATAAAATAAATTTTCCCCTCTTTGATGATCAAGTTGCCAGGATGTGGATCCCCGTGAAAAAAACCATCTTTAAAAACTTGCTTCAAATAGGCCAAAACTAATTTGCGGCTGATTTCTTCCAGATCATAACCCAAAATTCGCAGCTGTTCGGTCTCTTTTATGCTTGAGCCATCGATAAATTCTTCGACAAGCAAATGCGTTGTCGTCCATTCCGGATAAATTTTTGGCACTCCTACTGGAACAACTTGGGCATTCAAATGCTGAAAACGTTGAATGGAATTGGCCTCATTACAAAAATCAAGCTCAATGATCGACGAAGCTTTCATTTGTTCAAAAGATTCCGTTAAGTCTACCACTTTAGACATGCTTTTAGGTACCTTTCGACTCAAATGGATCAAAATATCAAAATCATCGATCAAGAGTTGGTCGATGACCGGCCTTTGGACCTTGATAATGACTTCTTGGCCCGTCAACAAAGTCGCTCGATGGACTTGCGCGATCGAGGCACTGGCCAGCGGTTTTTCATTCACCTGAGCAAAAACATCGTCCATTTTTCTTCCCGTTTCTTCCAAAAATATCCTTTGAACTTCGCTAAATGGAAATTCGGGCGCCTGATCCTGTAACAAAGACAGTTCATCAATGAATTCCGG
>JAATEZ010000271.1 GCA_015655485.1 Lactobacillales bacterium
TATGCTGACTTTTGATGAGGATACCGCACAGGTTGATGGATTGCCAGTGAGTCTAATGTCTTTACTTTTTAATGTGATTACTGGTGTTTCGATCGCAGTCATGATTCCCATTGCTGGTGCTCTGCTGATTTCAGCGATCATGGTTTTACCTGCAGCAATTTCAATGCGTTTAGGAAAAAGTTTTAATTCAGTAATCATATGGAGTGTGATTGTGGGGTTGACAGGAATGATTTCCGGGCTGATGTTTTCCTATCAGCTGGATACACCTCCGGGAGCGACGATCACGCTGATTTTTATAGGAATTTTTATTCTTGTCGCATTTTTACGTTTTTTATCAGCTAAACTAAAACGTGAAAAAGTAAAATAAATTTAAAAAGAAAGAAAAAGCGAAAGCTTTTTCTTTTTTTATATTGGAATTCATATGAATTGCGAACATTTTATATGAATTTATAAAAATAGCTAGGTTTTTTTACTTAAAAACTTTATAATGATAGAGATGATAAAAATTGAGGTGAACTGATTGAAAACAAGAAGAAGTGAAAGAGTTGTTGATATGACAGAATATTTGCTAGCACACCCCCATGCTCTTATTTCTTTAAGCTTTTTCGCTAGTCGATATCAATCGGCTAAATCGTCTATTAGCGAGGATTTAGCAATAATTAAGAAAACTTTTAAAGAAAGAGACATAGGACAACTTGAAACTATTCCAGGTGCTGCAGGAGGTGTTCGGTTTATTCCGCAAATTTCTTTTTCTGAAGCTAAGAAAATAATTATCTCTTTATGTCAACGGCTATCAGAACAAGACCGATTGTTGCCAGGAGGGTATGTTTATTTATCTGATTTATTAGGACAGCCAGAGTTGTTAAAACAAATTGGTCGGATCATTGCTTCGAAGTATTTGGGAGAAAAAATTGATGCTGTAATGACTGTAGCGACCAAAGGAGTCCCAATTGCCCAGTCTGTTTCTTATTATTTAAATGTTCCTTTTGTTATTGTACGTCGTGATTCAAAAATTACTGAAGGATCAACAGTGAGTGTCAATTATGTTTCTGGTTCCTCTGAAAGAGTGGAAAAAATGGAATTATCAAAACGAAGTCTTAAAAGAGGTTCACGTGTTTTAGTAGTGGATGATTTCATGAAAGGTGGAGGTACTGTTAATGGAATGAAGAGTCTGATCGAAGAATTTGAAGCGCATTTAGTAGGAATCACGGTTTTTGCTGAATCAACGTTTAGTGGAAAGCGTGTGGTAGATGAATATACTTCTTTGTTATGCGTGGAAGAAGTAGACACACATACTAAAACTATCAAAGTCGTACCAGGAAATTACTTTAATGAACAGTTCTCTGGATTTGAATGAGGGAACTTAAGTTTATCCAAACAAAAGAGACTTGAACAACTGAGTTCTCTTGTCCATTTCAGCAAGTGTTGATTGAAAACGGCCGATAGGTGAACTAAACTAAAAAAGAAAAGACTCAAAACAAGAAATTAGGAGTGGAAGTTATGAAAGATCGCTATGGTATCATTTTAGCGGCAGGTCAAGGCTCTAGAATGAAATCCAAATTATATAAGGTGCTGCACCCAATCGCCGGCAAGCCAATGGTGGAACATGTGATTTCACAGGTGGAAGCTGTTGATCCAAGTGAAATCGTTACAATTGTTGGATGTGGAGCAGAGAAGGTAAAAAGTTTATTAGGAACTCGGTGCAGTTATGTGCTTCAAGAGCAGCAAAAAGGAACTGGGCATGCTGTGTTGCAGGCAAAAAAACTTCTTAAAAATAAGATTGGGACCACTTTGGTCATTTGCGGAGATACACCGTTATTAACAACTGCAACACTCGAAAAATTATTTGAATATCATCAGGAAAAAGATGCTAAGGCAACGATCCTCACAGCAGTGACAGAAAATCCGACAGGTTATGGTCGTGTCATTCGTGATGAATTGGGCATTGTTGAAAAAATTGTTGAGGAAAAGGATGCTTCATTACAAGAAAAACTTGTAAAAGAAATCAATACAGGGACCTATTGTTTTGATAATCAATTACTTTTTGAAGCCTTAGAAAAAGTTGGGACTGCTAATGCTCAAGGAGAGTATTATTTGACCGATGTGATTGGCATTTTAAAACGATCTGGAGCAATCGTGGCTGCTTATCGTATGCCAGATTTCTCTGAATCGCTGGGAGTAAATGATCGTTTAGCTTTAGCGGAAGCGAACCAAATAATGCGAACACGAATCAATGACAAACATATGTTGAATGGTGTAAGTATAATCGATCCCAACACAACTTATATTGACAGTGATGTAATAATTGGCACAGATACAGTTATTGAACCGGGAGTTTTTTTGAAGGGGAATACGGTCATTGGAGAAGATTGTTTGATCGGAGCTCATTCAGAAATCATCGATAGCGCGATCTTCGACCGGGTGAAAATTACTTCTTCTCACATTCAAGGAGCTGTTGTCGGCAATGATAGCGATATAGGTCCTTTCGGCCGCCTGCGTCCAGAAACAAAACTTGGAGAACATGTGCATGTTGGTAATTTTGTTGAGATCAAGAAATCGACTATTGATGATGGAACAAAAGTCGGGCATCTGACGTATGTTGGTGATGCTTCTCTTGGCAAGCAAATCAATGTCGGCTGTGGAACTGTGTTTGTTAATTATGATGGAAAAGAAAAACATCATACGACAGTTGGAGATAATAGTTTTATTGGATGCAATACTAATCTGATTGCTCCGTTGAGCATTGGTGAGAGTAGCTTTGTTGCAGCTGGCTCCACAATTACACGGAATGTACCTAAAGAAGCTATGGCTATAGCACGTACTAAGCAAATAAACAAAGAGGAGTATGCCAAAAAATTGCCTTATTCATCATAAAGTCTGGTGAGGGGCTTGATTTATTGAGAAAAAATGACTAATATTTAGAAGGAAGAAAAATAATCGAAAAAGCAAAGAAAGTGGAGGTCCCCATGTCAAAACATTATTTTGATCCTAGATTGAAGATTTTTACCTTGAATTCTAACAAAGCACTTGCAAAAAAAATAGCTGCCGCAGTTGGAGTAGAACTAGGACGTTCCGAAGTTCGTCAATTCAGTGATGGGGAAATTCAAATCAATATCGAAGAAAGCATTCGCGGTTCCCATGTTTATTTGATTCAGTCAACCAGTTCTCCTGTAAATGACAATCTAATGGAACTATTGATTATGATCGATGCTTTGAAGAGGGCAAGTGCAAAAACAATAAATGTAGTGATGCCTTATTACGGATATGCTCGTCAAGATCGTAAAGCTCGTGCTAGGGAGCCTATTACTGCTAAACTTGTCGCTAATATGTTAGAAACAGCAGGAACTACTCGCATGTTGACACTGGATTTACATGCAGTTCAAATTCAAGGCTTTTTTGATATCCCGGTGGATCATTTGATGGCAGCTCCATTATTAGCAGATTATTTTATTAAGCAGGGATTTATTGGGGATGACATAGTAGTAGTTTCACCTGACCATGGTGGTGTGACACGTGCAAGGAAATTAGCGGAATTTTTAAAAGCACCGATCGCGATCATAGATAAACGGCGGCCTAAAGCTAATGTAGCAGAAGTTATGAATATTATTGGAAAAGTAAAAGGTAAAAAATGTGTGCTGATTGATGATATGATCGACACGGCCGGGACAATTACTTTAGCCGCCAATGCATTAAAGGAAGCAGGAGCCCTAGAAGTTTATGCTTGTTGTACACATCCTGTGTTGTCTGGTCCAGCATTGCAGCGGATCGAGGATTCTGCTATTGAGAAGTTGATCGTGACAGATTCTATCTATTTGCCGGAAGAAAGACGTATTGCCAAAATCGAACAAATCAGTGTGGGCGACTTAATTGGAGATGCCATTAAACGGATTCATGAAAATAAGCCAGTGAGTCCTTTATTTGAAACTAAACATTCTTAAAAAGATAACTATGACTTCTTTAAAATCCAGAGGTCATAGTTATCTTTTGTTCTAGTTTTATGTGTCCCAAGCTAATGCAGAACGGACAAATTTCTGCAATAAATCAAATCTTTATTACTCAAATTTAGCATCCTGATCAAAAGAAGTACTTTGATATCTGCTTTTGTCTTTTATCCATAAGCGCCCAAGCAAATTTGGAATGTAACGGATGAATAGCTGAAAGTTTGATCAAGGTCGTTCTTTTTTCTGCTTTTCTTCATTTTTAGCAGCTAGCAGATCTCGAATTTCTTTTAAATACTCTTCAGTGGTTGGTTGTGATTCAGTTTCTGCAGCTTCTTCCGGTTTCTTCCTAAAGGTTTGAGCTCTATTAACAGCTTTGACAATCAAGAAGACAACCAGGGCAGTAATTAAAAATGTTATAATTGCAGAAATAATACTGCCAAAACTCAATGTTATCCCATTCACCGTAAGGTTTAATTCTTTAAATTCCGCGTTCTTACTTCCAGTTATTAATTTTATGACAAGTGTCACTAGAGGTGTGACAAATCCTGTTACAATAGAATTGACAATTGCCGTAAAAGCACTCCCGATAACAACACCAACAGCGAGATCGATAACATTTCCTCGCAAAATAAACTCTTTAAATTCTTTTATCATCCGTTTTCCTCCTCTTTATAAATTGATTATAGCGAAAAAAGATTCAAAACGGAATTATTATCTACTGAGATTAACTAAAATTAATAAAAATTCATTTTTATTTGCCTTAAGATCGTCGATTTTCCTTTACTATTTATTCTGCTTTGAAATCTTAATGTAATATATGATATAATTTAGTAAAATACTGCTGGATTCTTAGTAGAACTAATTAAAAAAGCATGATAAGAATTGTTTATAATTGGGGTTTATTTGAAATCTATTTATTTTAATAACATTTTGAACACAAACTTTTTTGGAATCACACGCAAAAATTTAATTTTTCTTGAGAATAGCTACTTTTGATTGTATTATCCGTGGTTATCCTCTATCATTATGTGGAGAAAGTAATTCAAAAGGAGTCTACACTATGAGTGCCTATTTACTAACTGAAGGTGTACAAGTTCATTATTTACCAACTACTCAGTATAAAACTATTCAAATAATGGTGCGTTTTACGTCGCTTTTAAAAAAAGATACAATAACAAAGAGAACTCTTTTGTCCAGTTTATTAGAGACAAATAGTTTACATTATCCGAATCAATTGCTTTTGAGTGAGAAATTGGCAGATCTGTATGGTGCCAGTTTTGGCGTAGATATTAATAAAAAAGGAAATTATCATCTTCTGACACTCTCAGTAAATCTTGTAAATGGGAATTATCTGGAAAACCAGCCGGCAGTATTTGAAGAAGCCGTTGATTTCATTCATGAGATTTTGTTCTTTCCATATATTGAAAAAAATGCTTTTCACTCCGCAACTTTTGATCGTGAAAAAGAAAATTTATTAGATTATTTAGCTTCTGTTAATGAAGATAAGCAGCTCTATGCAGCATTAAAGCTACAAGAAATTTTATTTTCGGAATCACCAGCACAAAAAACTCCTAGCTTTGGAACGATAGAGGATCTACAAAAAGAAACGGCGAGCTCAATAGGAGCATATTATCAAGAAATGCTCTTAAAAGATCAAGTAGATATTTTTGTTATTGGAGATATTGTTCCGGAAAACATCAATAAATTATTACAAAAGCTGAAATTTCAACCGAGAGCTCCCTTGTTAAATGAAATTTTTTATCCATCTAAAACTGGTAATGTTATTTTTGAAAAGGTAGAGGAACAACCTATTGTTCAATCTAAGTTGAATTTAGGCTATCATACGAATATCTATTTTTATCAGAAAGATTATTTTCCGTTTTTAGTATTTAACGGGATCTTTGGGGGATTTCCGCATTCAAAACTATTTACAAATGTTCGTGAAAAACAAAGTATGGCTTATTACGCTTCGAGCAGTATCGATACTTTTCGAGGAGTCATGACCGTTCAAACCGGAATTGATGGAAAAAATCGCGAAAAAGTTTTACGCTTAGTAGCCGAACAATTACAGGCGATCCAGACGGGTGAAATAACTAAAGATGAGTTGCAGCAAACTAAAGCAATGCTGAAAAACCAGTATCTTCTATCTATGGATAATCCAAATGCACAGTTAGAGAAAAAATATGTTGAAGTCGTGTATCCAGATAGCAAGATCAGCCTTGAAACATGGTGTAAAAGAATAGATGAAGTTTCTGAAAAACAAGTTCAAGATATAGCCGCACAAGTTCAACTTGCGGCAGTATACTTCTTAGAAGGAGGAGAGGCTTAAGTGGAGAAAAAAGAATATGCTAAACTTCATGAGACTTTATACCAAGAGACTCTTCCTAATGGTTTGCAAGTAACGCTGTTGCCTAAGAATGATTTTCACAAGATTTACGGTTTATTTACGACTAATTATGGCTCAATAGACAATGAGTTTGTTCCTTTGGGAGCAAATGAGTTTGTGCATGTACCTGATGGTGTCGCACATTTTCTGGAGCATAAAATGTTTGAAAAAGAAACCGTAGATGTTTTTCAGATATTTGGAAAACAAGGAGCATCAGCTAATGCTTTTACCAGTTTTACAAGAACTAGTTATTTATTTTCCAGTACTAACCATGTAAATGAAAATCTTCAAACATTATTAGATTTTGTTCAGCAGCCCTATTTCACTGAAGCGACTGTAACCAAAGAAAAAGGAATCATCGCCCAAGAAATTCAAATGTATCAAGACGATCCTAATTGGCGTTTATTTTTTGGCATACTAGGAAACTTATATCCGCAACATCCGTTAAGCATTGATATTGCCGGAACTGTGGAAAGTATCAATCAAATAACTGCTCAGGATCTGTATACTTGCTATCATACCTTCTATCATCCCAGCAATATGAATCTGTTTGTGGTCGGCGATATTTCTCCGATGCAGATAATGGAATTGATTTCCAATAATCAGGCAAGTAAAAGTTTTGCTCCCTACCAAGAAATTCGGCGCAGGTTCTCAGGAGATACTCGAAAAATCCGTACAAAAAGCCAAATTTCGATGGAGATCAATCGACCTAAAACGCTTGTTGGAATAAAAGGCGCAGATACTCTTCCAGAGCGGGGAATAGACTTATTACGTTATCAGATAGCGGCAAACTTATTATTTCAGATGCTGTTTGGTAATACTTCACGTAATTATTTACGCCTGTATGATCAAGGATTATTGGATGACAGTTTTGGGTATGAGTTTAATCTAGATAGAGAATTCCACTTTGCTGATTTCGGGGGTGATACTAGCGACCCGGATCGATTAGCCGGTGAATTGATCGATATTTTATTATCTGCTGAAAAAAGTTCAGAGATAACGGAACGAAACTTGGAACTATTAAAGAAAAAAATGATAGGGAAGCATTTACAGGCTCTGAACTCTTTGGAATATATCGCCAATCAATTTAGTCAAATGCAGTTTGGTTCAGTAACTTTATTTGATCGAATGGAAATAATAGAAAATATCCAGCTAAGTGATTGTTTAAGTGTTGCTAAGCAGTTGATTCATTCAGAGGCGATCAGCCGATTCACTTTGCTGCCTAATATAAAGGAGTAGTCAGGAATGAAATATGCACTGGTTTTTGGTGCAAGTGGAGAAATAGGATCAACTTGCTGTCAAGTCTTGGCTCAGGATGGCTGGTCATTGTATTGTCAATATTATCAGCATCCGGAAAAAGCTAAATCATTAGTTCGTTTTTTACAAAAAGAATATCCAAAACAAGATTTTTATACATGTATGCTAGACTTGACTTGTGAAAAAAATTTTGCTGATTTTTTCGCACAACTTTTTCAAGTGGATGCCATTATTTTTGCAAGTGGTTATACCGTCTATAAACTGTTACCCGAAATAACTTCTTTAGAAATGGAAAAATTGTGGTTCGTCCATTTAAAAGGACCATTGCTTTTTTGTCAGCAATTACAAGATAAATTGGTAAAATCTAATCATGGCCGTATCATTTTTATTGGCTCTGTTTACGGAATCGTTGGTAGTAGTATGGAAACAGTTTATAGCGCACTTAAGGGCGCACAGCAGGCGTTTGCGAATGCTTATAGCAAGGAAGTTGCGTCATTAGGGATTACAGTAAATGTCGTTGCGCCCGGGGCAATTGACACACCAATGAATCAGGGGTGGGATTTTACTGAATTGAAACAATTAAAGAGAGAGATTCCGATGGGACGCATGGGTAGACCGGAGGAGATAGCTGCGGTGGTGAAGTTTCTACTGAGTAAAGAAGCTCAATATGTAACCGGAACGACAATACCTGTCACTGGCGGCTGGTTGATTTGATGAAAAAAGCAATAGAAAGAACAGAGGTAGAAAATTGGCAGAGATCGGGAAGATATTAAAAGAAGCTCGGATAAGAAGAGGGCTTTCTATAGACGAAGTACAGAAAAAAACAAAAATCCAAAAAAAATATCTGGAAGCACTTGAAGAGGATGATTTTCAAGCGATGCCTGGAACTTTCTACGTTAGAACTTTTTTGCGTCAATATGCCAAAGCGGTGGAAATCGATGGGGATAAGCTTGTAGCATATTATGATAAACAGTTTAGCCCAAATTCTGTAGACATAGCAGCTTTTTCTGAAAAAAATGATAACGTAAGTGGTTCAAGAACACAAAAGCATAAAGTTTCATCCTCCACTACCAGCTTAAAATCGAAAATACCAGTAATTATTCTATCTGTTTTAGTGGTTGTTATTCTAGGTGCCATTATTTTTATCACAATGAAAGATCGTCAAAATAATCAGATGATAACGACACCAAGTACGGTGGATGTTGAAGAAGTATCGCAATCATCAAAGGTGACTAGTGATAAAGCGACTGATACAAGCAGTAGTTCAACTGAATCCTCCTCTAGCGAGGAAGAAAAGGCTGTGCTGACTTTTGTAGATTCGACAAGTGGGGAAGCAAACATGACTTTGACTGGTGCAGACACACCGGTGAGTGTTGAGTTTGAAGGAGTCAATGGATCTTGCTGGGTAGGGATCCTTGTGAATGGAGCGTATACCTATCAATACTCATTAACTGCTGGAGTGACTCAGTCTACTCAGTTGCCAGCTAATACGGCAAATGCTACCCTTGTTTTAGGGGCTTCTTCAAATGTTAAAGTAAAAGTCAATGGTTTGGATATGAACTTTAATCCTAACAATACAAGCAATGTTAAACTGAATGTCAATTTAACTATTCAATATAAAAGTGCTACTTAAACTTAAAATATCAATTAGAAAAGGCAGAAAGGTTGCTGATAAAGGTGAATTTACCTAATAAATTAACGGTCATTCGAATTTTTATGATCCCTGTTTTCATTGTAGTTGTTGTAGCTCCTTTTGGTTGGGGCTCTGTCACTTTTTTAGGAACAAAAATGGCTGTGACACAATTAGTCGGTGCTATTATTTTTGCTGCCGCGAGTATTACCGACTGGTTAGATGGGAAAATTGCTCGCTCGCAGGGCTTAGTGACTAACTTTGGCAAGTTTGCAGATCCGCTTGCTGATAAAATGTTAGTGATGACAGCATTTATCGTATTAGTCAGCCAAGGAGTTGTTCCTTCCTGGGTGGCAGCCATTATTGTCTGCCGGGAACTGGCCGTTACTGGATTAAGGTTGCTGTTGGTGGAGCATGGAGAAGTCATGGCGGCTGCGTGGCCAGGAAAAATCAAAACAAGTACACAAATGTTTGCCATTATCTTTTTGTTTCTAAATAATTTTCCCTTTGCTTCATTGGGAATTCCGGTAGATCAGATTTTGCTGTATATATGTTTGATTTTTACTATTTATTCAGGAATAGATTATTTTGCAAAGAATATGGACGTTTTTAAAGATTCTATGTAGGAGAAGAGGCTGAGGCAAAAGTGTTCGGATTATTTCCGAAGAAGCAGATTTTGAACCACCGTTTATTCATATTGAAGACTGATCCATTAATCGATTCCGATTAATGGATCAGTCTTCAATATGCTCTCTAATCAGAAAAGTTTGAATTTTATTCCCAAAAGCCTAAAAAAGCGCTATCTTTAGCGGGAACTAACAGCACACCCCTTGTTGGTTTGGTTTTTTTCACTTAAATTTTAACAAGAGTGTTCTCTTTTTTATACCCTTTTCTTGCAAAAAATGATAGAAAGCTTCCGATTTTCGGAATTCTCTATCATTTTTCAATTATCGGTGACTTTTGGGTCAGCCTCATTTATTTTAATAGTGATCAATTTGGCAAGCTACCGCCACCAGTTAGCATACTGCTCTCATGAACAATTGATTTGAACCCATACTTTTCACTAAATCAACTTGTAACGATAGTGCAACTTTTGTTGAAAATAATGGTTTTAACTGTTCATAATACTCAAATAATTCTAATAATTTAAAAACTTTTACAGTTATTTTTCCCATCTTAAAAGTATTTTTTTACAATGGAACACCAAATTATTTTTACATGTTAAAATAATTTGTAAGAGTAGTAACAAATTATTAGTAAAGGAGTGAGTTTTATGAACAACTCAACAGATTTAGTCATTCTTGTTTTATTGATTGGTTGTTTTGTTTTTTTGTAGCGGCTTGGATCACAAAGAAAAGAGGCGGACTATTTATGATTGACTACACTGATCTAAAGGATGAAAGCCCGACAAGAGAAAATGAAAGAAAAAAAGGATTAGAATTCGCCGATTTTGTTTGCAGATGGTTAAAATATTTGGTTGGAATACTATTTCTTTTTTTTAGCAATAAATTATTAGCGTTAGCTGGCCTATTGATTTTAATTTTTTCTATTTTTTCAGATAATAAATCAACTTAAACTGAAGGTATAGTCGGCTATCTCTAAAAGCTTTTCATCATGAGTAGCAATTATAATTATTCTGTCTTTTGTTTGTTTTAAGTAATTATAAAGATGTTTCTTTGCTGAAATATCTAAATGGTTTGTTGGTTCATCCAAAATCAAAATATCTGAGTTTTTATTTAATAAATAAACTAAATTCACTTTTTTTAATTCTCCACCAGATAAATTTTCCATACGTTTATTAAGAAGATGATCAATCGAAAACTGATTTAAGAGTTTTTCATTGATCATCTTCCCGTTTTCAAGAAATTCACTAACTTTTATTTGTTCTAGCAGTACAGAATTTTGGAGAGAATAGGAAATCTTCTCAAAAAA
>JAATEZ010000128.1 GCA_015655485.1 Lactobacillales bacterium
AAGTCTGACTCATGAAGCTGGATCAAGAAAAGCGGAATGAGGCGTTTCAGACTTGGAACAAATTAGAAAAATGAATGAAAGATCCTTTTTATCTTCCATTCATTTTATCTATTTGCCGATAAGTCTGACTCATGAAGCTGGATCAAGAAAAGCGGAATGCAGTTTTTAACAGCCACAAAATCCAAAGAAAGGGAGCGGAATTTATGGGATTGTCTGATGAATTAGGCAGAAAAGTACTTATCGCCGACGGAGCAATGGGAACCTTGCTGTATCAGTTTGGAACACAAAGATCACATGAAGAATTAAATATTTCTCATCCTGATACCGTTAAAATCATCCATCAAAAGTATATCGACGCGGGAGCGGATATCATCCAGACCAATACTTATGCAGCAAATTCACTTAAGTTGGAACGTTATGGTTTGCAGAACCAAGTGCAGACGATCAATCACGCAGCGGTAAGGTTAGCCAAAGAAGCTGTCGCTGCACAAACTCGTCCCGTCTATGTGCTGGGAACGATCGGCGGGATCTATAGCCCGGGAGAACGAAAGCTGAACGAGGTTTCTTTAGAACAGATTTCGACTGTTTTAAAAGAACAGTTAAACTATTTGCTTTTAGCAGGAGTTGATGGGATCTTATTGGAAACGTACTATGATACTTCAGAGCTGATTGCAGCGATCAAAACCGTTCGGGCTGCAACAGCATTGCCCATTGTGGCAAACTTAACGATGCAGGAGATCGGTGTAGCCATGAACGGAGAAACCTTTGCCGCTACTTTAGATCTCATGGAAAAGGCCGGAGCAAACGTTGTTGGTGCCAACTGTCTAATGGGACCAAGCCATATGGCACAAGCTTTCCAAGCGGTGCCTCTAAAAAACGGCCGGATCCTGTCTGCCTACCCAAATGCCAGCCTGCCTTCGATGGAAGCGGGACAAATTGTTTATGAAAAAACGACCGCTCATTTTGAGCATTTTGGCGAGATCTTCCGCCTGGAAGGAATCGGTTTGATCGGCGGCTGTTGCGGCACAACACCAGAACATATCCGAGCAATAAAAAAAGGCCTGCAAAACAGAGAAATTATTCACAAGAAAATATTGAACCAAAGTATCTTTTCGCCTATAAAAAATATTAAAAGAAAAAGCTTAGAACAGCGTATCGACCAAAAAGTCCGCCAAGAATTGACCATCCTGGTGGAGCTGGATCCGCCAAGAACCTTAGACACTCGCTCGTTTTTTGAAGGAGTAACGGCCCTAAAAGAAGCCAATGTCGACAAAATAACGATTTCTGACAATTCTTTGGCTCGACCGCGAATCAGCAATCTGGCCTTAGCAGCAATTCTGAAGAAAGATTTTGATTTGAGCCCGCTCGTTCATCTGACTACCAGAGATCATAATTTAATTGGCATCACCTCACAAATAATGGGTCTGCATGAACTGAATCTTTTTGATGTGCTGGCCCTTACTGGGGATCCGGCTAAAGTCGGTGATTTTCCTGGAGCCTCTTCAGTTTTTGATACTACTTCCATGGGATTGATCAAATTGATCAAACAATTCAACCATGGCATCTCGTATACAGGAAAACATTTAAAAGAAACTTCTGATTTTAAGGTCGGTGCTGCATTTAATCCCAACGCACCGCGTTTAGAGCGGGCCGCGCGAGTGATGCGGAAAAAACAAGACGCTGGAGCGGATTACATTGTCACACAACCAATCTATGATCAAGCTATCCTGCCGATTTTAAAACAATCCTTGACAACCTATGACATAACCATCCCAGTATTCATTGGGATCCAGCCCTTAGTCAGCAGCCGCAATGCCGAGTTCATCCATAATGAAGTTCCCGGCATCCAGATCACCGATGAAATCCGCCAGCAAATGATCGTTGCGGATAGACAAAATCGAGGTAAACAAGAAGGTTTGAAAATCGCGCGGCAAATGATCGATGAAGCCAAAAAATATTTCAATGGTTTTTATTTAGTCACGCCTTTTCAGAATTATCAAACAACCGTCGAATTGAGTCACTATCTGCGTCAAAAAGAAACCGTAAAATAAATAAAAGACGATAAAGAACCTGATCTTAAAATGTTAGACTAAAAATCTAAGTTTAGGAATCGGATGTCTGTTTATCGTCTTTTTTGTATTAAATTATCTTTTTTTATTCCTTGTTTTGTCAAATTATCGGCTGTTTAGAGATTGGTAAGCGAATGATCGTTTTCAACTTCTCAACAGCGGTTTTTCTGGGATCATTCAAGTATATTTCATGATGCTTTCTATTCAGCCCCGTTTCATCCTGACAGCCGTTTTCTTGAATGAAATCATGAAGCTGCTTGATGCTGGCCGTTTCCTCATCATAAGAACCCAGATGCAGCATTTGCACACAATCCCCTTCATTGAATTTTGTAAACTGAACATTGGAAAAATCAAGCTCAGATTTCTTTTTTGTGGCTTCGAACCGGGCCCAATCAAAAACATCTTTAGTGACAAACTCCGGCTGCCTGATCATTGAAATAAAATTTAATTGGCTCTTATCCTGATAAATATCGGCAGCAAATTCATCTGTCCACCATAGACCTTCAAGCGGCGGAACCACATATTCAACATAGTCTGCCAAGAAATGCCCACTCTTTTTACTCATTTTGATCGTATAAGCTAGAGAATAAAGCAGCTCCAGAGCTTGCGGATAATCCGACACATAAGGACCGCCCTTACCGGTCACTTGAATAAAAGCGATTTTCGGGACCTGAATAAAAATTGGTTTTTGCGGCGGCAAATAAAGATCACGATATTCCTTTTTATAATCCATTTTTTTATCCAACATTCTTTTCCTCCTCGTCACAAGGATCATTGTCAAAGAAAAAAGTTAAACCAGTTTCAAACTAGTCTAACTTTAAAACTGCTTTTAAATTAAGGCAAAATATTCCCTGCTGCGCGGTAGATCTCATACCATTCTTGACGGCTCAGATCCACTTCCACTGCCTGGGCGATCTCTTTCAAGCGTTCACGGTTCATACTCCCCGCGATGACCTGCATCTTTGCCGGGTGTCTTAGTATCCATGCAGTGGCCAGAGTAGTACTCGTCACACCATGGTTCTGTGCGATTTTTTCCATCGTCTGATTTAATATCGGAAACTTCTCATTCCCGATGAAAACTCCTTCAAAAAAACCATACTGATAAGGGGACCATGCCTGGATCGTCATTTCTTTTAATCGTGAGTAATCCAGTATGGATCCATCATGATCGATACTGCCTTCATCTTCCATATTGACATGGATCCCCTGATCGATCATGCCCGTGTGCTTGATGCCAAATTGAAGCTGATTTGCGACAAGTTTTTGTGATAAATGCTTCTGTAAAAATTCAACTTGCAGCGGATTTTGATTGCTGACACCAAAATAGCGAACTTTGCCGCTTTTCTCTAATTCATCAAAGGCAGCAGCCACCTCAACCGGCTCCACTAAGGTATCAGGGCGATGTAATAATAAAACATCCAAATAATCCGTCTGCAATCGTTTGAGACTTCCCTCAACGGAGGCCACGATATGCTCTTTTGAAAAATCAAAAAATCCATCGCGTATCCCGCATTTTGATTGCAAAATAATATCTTCGCGTTTCACAGAACTTTGGGTCAAAGCCTGAGCAAATAATTCTTCACACTCCCCTTTTCCGTAAATATCCGCATGATCATAATAATCTATTCCGGATTCATTGACTGTCTCGATGACGGCGACTGCTTCTTCTAAAGACAACCGATTCATACGCATACAGACAAGCACGATCGGAGTGCCCAATAAATCAGTGTTGCCAATCTTGATCTTTTTCATTAAACTTCCTCCTAAATGATTTTTTTATCCCTGAAAAACGGATTTACAAAAGAGACCGTTCAACAGCTCCATTAACCTTCACGTGAACTTTTTTGACTATTTATATAATACAAAAAACCGGCAAGACAAACAAGAGAACAGATGAAGATAAAGAGCAAAACATACCTTGGATTTGACACGATTCCCCCCACAACAATAATTATACTTCCGCAAATACCTAAAATCGGTGCGATCACTCCTTTAAAGAAGCTTTTAATTTCTCCGTTTAATCTCATCCGAATGATTTTGACATAAAGCAGAATATAACAAATATAGCTGAAAACGATCGCGATTTCACTGATGTCTCCTCCAGTCAGAATCCCTGTTTTTTGAGTGAGATAATGGACCAGCATCCAAAAAAAGGAACTGATCAGGCATATTTTATAAGAAGCTACTGATAAATGTTTTTTTAAATCAATTTTTTGAATCGCTTTGGAATTAGGAATCATGTTTTTGGAAGCCAGAGCTTGAGGCATTCTCAAATTTCCTAAAGTCACTCCGTTTGTTACTCCCAAAACGGAAATAATCACAAAAAGTAAAATAATCGAACCGCCATTCGGGCCAAAAAGCCATTTGCCAATCAAATAGACCGACTCATCGCCCGTTGCTAAAATATATTCAGAGCCCAGAATCTTTGTCATGCCCACAAAATAGGCCAGATACACCCCTAAGACAATCAGCGGACCCACGATCAAGGCGATCGGCATATTCTTTTTAGGTTTTTCTATTTCGTTAGTGATACTTGTCGCGATTGGCCAGCCGTCATACGAAAAGGCTACCGGAGCCAAGGCTGCCAGCCAGCCGGCCCCTACATTTGACAAAGGAACCTTGACCGCATCAGCCGGGATCTGCGGCACAGCTTTGGTCCAAAAAAGGCCGATGATCGCCACTCCAAGCAAGGGGACCAATTTGATAAAAGTCGTCAAATTTTGAAATTTCCCCGCTAATTTCAACGAAAAAATATTCATAGAAAAAATCAATAACAAATAAATAGAGCCTATCAGAATCTGATTTTCCAATGTATTGTCTATTCCAAATAAAATACAAGTATAAATACCGGCCGCCCAGGATACGACCACATTGATCGTTGGATAATATAAAAAAGTCTGAAACCAGCCAAAAGCACTAGCGATTTCAGGCGAAATAAAGTCTTCAAAATAACCGACCAGTCCGCCATTCTTTGTTGTTCTAACCGACAATTCAGTTAGACTTATACTTCCAAAAATAATACTAAGCGCCCCAATGCAAAGGACTAAGACACCTTCTAAAACATTTCCGCCGGTAAAACTCAAAATATTATCCGCTTTAAAAAATATCCCCGATCCGATAACGATCCCGACGATCATGGTGACTGCGGTCGATAAACCATAGTGCTTTTCGTTATTTTCCTCCATTTGCTCAACTAACCCTTCTCTTCCCGTTTTTTTGCTGTCATTTAACTCTCTTGAAGTATAATAGAATCCCCTGGATAATGCAATATGCTCCCTTTTACACTCCAGAATCAAGTAGTCAGTTCATCAATGA
>JAATEZ010000462.1 GCA_015655485.1 Lactobacillales bacterium
ACCAGATTCAGCATGTTTTCCACTCGCTCTTTGATTTCTGATTTGTCTACTTTGCTCATTTTCAACCCAAAAGCAATATTTTCAAAAATCGTCATATGCGGAAATAGAGCATAATTTTGGAAAACTGTGTTGACCTTTCTTTTGTAAGGAGGAATATTTTGAACGGATTCATCGTCAAGATAAATACTTCCTTCGGTGGGATTTTCAAAACCTGCGATCATCCTCAAAGTCGTCGTTTTGCCGCAGCCTGACGGACCTAATAGAGTTAAAAACTCACCTGATTTGACCTCAATATTTAATTTTTTGATGATTTCTAAATGACCGTATTTTTTTGTTACATTCTCCATTTTTATGATATCTTCCATATTATCGGTTCATCCTTTCAAAACTCTATAGAGCGTTCTTTCCCCGCTCACCTGTTCTGATCCGCATCACATCTTCTAATCCAAATACAGCGACCTTCCCATCACCCACATTCCCTGTAGCGATCTCTTCATGAATGGCCAGCAAGACCTCTTCAACAACTTCATCGCTTACATACACCGCAACCTGGATTTTCGGCAGCAAATTGATTTTAAAAGTCCCGCCTTTAAATTCAGTCACCTCAGTGTCGCCTTTTTGGTTGCCGCATCCCATCGCACTGAAGATGGTCATCCCTGAAGCGCCTTTGTCTGATAAAATATTTTTTACATGCTCCAAAGATTCTGGTTTGATCGTGATCTCCAATTTTTTCATGATTTTTTTCTTCCTCCCTGCTTAATTTCTAACAGATTTGCGTAAACACACGATATTTTTTTCCATCCAATAATAATGGATCAAGTCAATTGATCATTTAATGAACAGCGTTTCTAATTTTTAAAGGTACTCCACAAACTGTCGATTTTTTCGGTAGCATCACCAATATCCAACACTGTTTCCGAACGGTCAAAAACGTCGGATGGAATATTCTTAGCTTCGTTGTCCATGTAAGAATCAGGTAAAAGTTTCACTGCCGCGGTATTAGGATTATAATAAGGGAACTGTTCAGAAATAGAAGCACTGACTTTAGGTTTTAAAATATAATTTATAAATTTTTCTACATTCTTCGAATTTTTTGCGCCCTTTAATTCCATAAAGGTATCATAGGCAAAATAGAGATGATCTTTTGGATAGATGACTTTGATCGACGGATTTTGGTCAATAGCTAAAGCGATCTCGCCGCCATAGATCAATCCCAGCGATACTTCGCCATTGATCAAAGAGGTTTTAGGACTGGAACCATCAAAAATTTTGATATTCGGTTTCAATTCATCTAAGTACTTCCCTGCAGCAGCCAGGGCTTCATCACTGGTATCATTGATATCATATCCGGCTTGCATCAATGCGATCCCTACTATCGCTCTGGCATCCTCAACGACCACCATCGAATCTTTGTACTTTGAATTCAATAGATCGGCATAACTTGTGATGTCATCTTTGATTTCATCCGTATTGACAGCAATAGCGATATCTGTCCCCAAGTAAGGTACAGAATACTCATTATTGGGATCATATGTTAAACTCATAGATGACGCTTCAAGGTTTTTTATATTCGGAATACTTTTCATATCTAATTTTTTCAGCATATCTAAGTTATTAAAAGTCTGAACATACATTCCGGGAGCCAGCACCATATCATATGTACCCGATGAGGCTGATTGAACTTTGGCAAACATTTCATCCGGGTCGGAATAAGTGGTATAATTTACCGTTATTCCTGTCTCAGCTTCAAAATCACTGATCACATCATCGGGTACATATTCCGACCAGCCAATAATATTCACTTCACCTCCAGATTTTGACGAACTGCTGTCAGAACTGCCGCAACCGGCTAAAACAAGTACGATCACTCCTACGAACGCTCCTAAAAGTTTTTTCTTACCCATTATTTTCTCCTCATTTCTTTTAAATTCAATAAAACCCATGTGATGTTTAATTACGTAAAGTTTTCTTTTTTATAGCTTATCATTGTTTGAATATTTAGACAATTAACATTAATAA
>JAATEZ010000152.1 GCA_015655485.1 Lactobacillales bacterium
AGCCTTATTTTTAGCCAAGACAACAAAATCAAAAAATTTAAACTCCCACTAAAATCAGCCTTTATAAAGTGATTTCATAGGAGTTTTTATAATTTTTTAACTTTTGGGCCGGCCGTTTTTTTGCAACATGCAAAAAAACAGCTGTGTTCCAGATCAAACTTCATTGGATGAATCCCCTACCCAAAGTTTTTTTACTAATTTTTGAAGCGATTGAATAGAAGCCCATTGTTCTTTTTCTTTATGATATATCATGGATGTTTTGATTGAAACTGGACTGTATTTTTCTTCAATTTCAATCAGGATCCCACTTTTTAATTCTTGATAAACAATATCTTTGGTCACTGCAGATATTCCCACTCCTTGAACAGCAGCGCTCTTCACTGCCTCTAAATTGCTGAATTCGATACTGCCATGATCCGTGAGATGGTTTATTTTTAAGAAGTATTCCAGCTGTTTCGAATAAAAACTGGGAGATTTATAGCGGATCAAGGGATATTTCTTTTTAATGTAGCTTAATTTATATTTGTAATAAATTTGACTCGACACCACCATGATCACTGGATCATCTGAAATGTCAACATTTATAATTTGGGCATTATCATGATCGCCTGAAATAAAACCGACATCCAGCTCATTCATCAAGATCCTTGGGATGACCAGACTGGAGTTGGAAGTAATGATTTTTGTTTGAATATTGGGATTAGTGCGGTAAAATTCCGAGATAACCGGCTGTAAGTTATTGGTAATAAAAGAAATATCAGCTCCGATCCTTAAAATACCACTGTTTGTAGCTAAATGACTCATTTCATTATCCAATTCTTCAACTAATTCAAATATTTTTTTTGCATAATTTTGCAGAAGAGTTCCGGCTGGTGTCAAATAAGTCTTATTCCCCATGCGCATGAAAAGCTGTTGACCCAATTCTTCTTCCAATCCCTTGATTTGTTTTGTCACAGCCGGCTGAGTAAAATTTAAATATTCTGCCGTTTTACTGTAATTCAAGAACCTGGATGCGTGATAAAATGTTGTGAGATTTTTCAACTCCATTCGTTTCACCTCAATTTCACTACGCTTATTATAACCTTTTTTAAACCATAAAACTTCATCAGCTTCATATTATTTATACCAGTGAACCGGGCCCGGCCGCAAATTTATATTGATTTGTTTGATTTCCTGATATTCCTCTAACCCATGTATCCCCAGCTCGCGGCCATTGCCGCTCTGTTTATATCCGCCCCAAGGCGCCTCATTAAAAGTCGGGTTATAAGCATTGATCCAGGTGATTCCCGCTCGAATCTCTTTAATGACCCGCAAAGCTTTAGCCCCATCTGCTGTAAAAACAGCGCCGGCTAACCCATAATCAGTATCATTGGCTAAGAAAACCGCTTCCTCTTCAGTTTCAAAGGTTTGGACCGTCAATACTGGACCAAAAATCTCTTCCCGAACGATGCGCATGTCTTTGTGGCATTCGGCAAAAATAGTCGGCTCCATAAAAAAGCCGGATCCACCATCATTTTTTTCATACCGCTGACCCCCATAAACTAATTTACCGCCTTCTTCAACACCTATTTTAATATAGCTCAATACTTTATTCAGGTGCTTTAAAGAAATAAGCGGACCCATATCCGCATTTGATGATCCAGGCCCAATGGTCAGCTTTTTAGTCTTCTCAATCAACTTTTCCAGAAACAGGTCTTTGATAGATGCTGCAACAATGATCCTCGATCCGGCCGCACAAACTTCACCTTGATTAAAAAAAATCCCGATCATAGCCCATTCGACTGCTCCATCGATATCTGCATCTGAAAAAATTATGTTCGGTGATTTCCACCCCAATTCCAGACAGACCCGTTTCAAATTGGTTGCAGATGCTTTGGTGATCTCTCTTCCAACGGCTGTGCTTCCTGTAAATGAAATTAGTTCGATATCCAGAGCAGCTGCTAAAAATTTTCCCACCTGCTGGCCGTCTCCCAAAACAAGATTGACTGTGCCGGCCGGAATTTTTATTTCATCAAATATCTTAAATAACTCGATCGCGGTCAAAGGGGTTTCTTCACTGGGTTTAAAAATCACACTATTCCCGGCAGCAATAGCCGGAGCTATCTTCCACGCGGCCGTGACCAGCGGAAAATTCCAAGGCACGATCAAAGCACAAACACCGACCGGTTCATGAATCGTATAAGAATGCATTCTGCCAAAATTTTCATTCACATCATATACTCCGCCATAAGGCATTTTGATGATTCCGGCATAATAACGAAAACAATGGACCACATCATCGACATCCGCTATTGCTTCGCGCAGCGGTTTCCCATTATTTACAGTCTCCAGCTTTGCCAACTCTGTCTGTTTTTTCTCGATTAAATTCGCGATTTCTAATAGAATGTCTGCTCTGCTTTGGCTGTCCATATCCCGCCATGTTCTGTCAATATAGAAAGACCGTTTCGCCGATTCTATGGCCAGTTCAACATCCCGCACATCACTGTCAGTGACCGTTGCGATTTTTCTATTGACAGCAGGATCAATGATCTCCCGTGTTTTGCTTGAACAAGAGAGCTGCCAATGCCCACCAATATAATTACCTGCAATCATCATTTTAGACTCTCCTCATTCGTCATATGCATATGCTTTTTCAAGAACTTCTTTATAAGCAGCTTTTGTCATCCTTTTAGGGTTATCCAAAGACAATTCATTGTTAACAGCCTCCTGAGCTATTGCATCAAAGTCTTCTACTCGTACCTGTGAAAAATCTTTTAATTTAGGAATATTCATTTTTTTAATCAATTTTTTTATTAACTCAATTGATTGATGAGCTTGTTCTTTTCTTGGCATAGTAATTATAGATGGAACCATTCGAACCGCTAATTCTGCATATTTTTCATAGCAGGAATCCAAATTATATTCCATGATGTCGCCTAGAAAAATAGAATTAGCAATTCCATGAGGGATATCATAAATGGCTCCGACAGTTTCCGATAATGCATGCACAGCTCCGACATTGGAATTGATAAAAGCAGCGCCCGCCATTGTACTGGCATACATCAAACGACTCCTGTTTTCCAAATTTTCAGATTCAGTTACTAATGGTAAATTCAGATAAATTTCACCAACAGCATACATGGCCAAAGCATCAGAAAATGGTTGTGATTTGATGGAAGTATAGGCTTCAACAGCATGAGTCAGAGCATCAATGGCCGTGCTCGCCAATGTGATCTCAGGTAAGGTCTTGGTTAAAATCGGATCTAAGATCGCCAATGACGGAACTAAATTATTTTCATCAAATAAACTCATTTTAAAATGACGCTTAGTATCTGTGATCACGGATACAAAAGTCACTTCACTTCCTGTACCAACTGTTGTTGGAATACAAATAGTGGGCAGCATCTTTTTATGTAGCGGCACATTATCCCATATGCGGCAAGTTCCACCGTTTGCAGCTATGGCCGCAATAGCTTTGGCTTCATCCATTGCACTTCCCCCACCAATAGCAACGATTCCTTGAACTCCTTTTTCATTAGCATATTCCGCTCCCAGTTCGCAATCAATATCGCGCGGATTAGGAACGACCTTAGTAAATAAAAATGTTTCAATTTCTACTTTTTTCAGCTGATCTATCAGTTCAGCAACGACCTTACTTTCCGCAAAGAAAGAATCAGTGACAATCAACAATCTTTGAATAGAAAGCTTCTGAGCTTCTGCTGGTAAGTATTGGATAGTCCCTTCGCCAGCAATGATTTTCGTACAATTCATAAAGTGAAACATATTTTTTCCCTCCTCTTTAGTTAGCTGTCATGTCATCCGAATACAAAATACGATTGATTTTTTTTCGTAATCTGATAAACTGCTGACTGTCTTTCATCTCAACTTCTCGTCTAAAGGGAAGGTAAATTCCTTCTTCTTCTGCGATTTCACCAGGATTAGTTGACATAACATATACTTTATTGGCCAGAAAAATTGCTTCATCAATATCATGAGTGATAAAAACAATCGTCGGTTTTTCCACTTCCCAGATTTCTCTTAATAAAAGCTGCATTTGTTCTTTTGTGTGCGGATCTAAAGCTCCAAAGGGCTCATCCATCAGTAAAACTTCCGGGCTGTTTGCCAGTGCTCTGGCAATGGCTACTCTTTGCTTCATTCCTCCGGAAAGTTCTTTGGGATAACTTTTCCTAAATTCTTCCAAATGAATTTTTTTCAGATAACTATCGACAATCTTCTGAATTTCTCCCGCTGAAATCTTTCTTAATTTTAGTCCAAATTTAATATTTTCTTCCACTGTCATCCAAGGAAAAAGCGTATAAGATTGAAAAACCATCCCTCGATCTTCTCCCGGACCTACAATTGTTTTCCCGTTCAATAAAATTTCTCCCGCCGTCGGAAAATCTAGACCGGCTAATATTTTCAACAAAGTCGATTTTCCGCATCCGGAAGGTCCAACTATGCAAACAAATTCATTATCCTGAATCTCAATATTTATGTCCTGAAGAGCGCGGACTTCTTTTTTTTTAGTCCTATAATCTTTAAAAATATGACGCGCGATTATTTTGTTAGAAGCCATATTAGCTTCTAGAGGCATTCCAGTCTGATCTTCAAGTATTGATTTTGACATTCATCAACCATTCCTTTCATCCCACGGAAACATTACTTTGATCAACAAAGCAAACAAACGATCTGTGATCAAACCTATAACTCCTATCGTCAATATTCCTACAAAAATTGCTTCTGTCTGAAAAAAACGCTGTGCTTTTAATATCGAATAACCTAAACCGGAACTGGAAGCCACCAACTCTGCTACAACTAGGTAAGTCCAAGCCCATCCGATCGTCATTCTCAAAGTTTCCATCATTCTCGGAGCCATACTGGGCAGCAGCACTTTTCTAATAGCTGTCCATCTTTTAGCGCCTAAAGTGTAACTTGAATTCAGCAAATCATCCGGGACAGACATCGCATCGTCTGCTATCATCAAAACTAACTGAAAAAAAGTTCCCAAAAAAACAATAATAATTTTGGCTCCCTCTCCAATTCCGGACCAAACCATTACCAGAGGCACAAAAGCAGGGACTGGCATATAACGAATAAATTCACACAAAGGTCTGATGAATGCCTCTACTGCTTTAAAGGTTCCAACCAAAATGCCTATTGGAACTCCAAATATTACGGCTAGCAAAAATCCCATGACAATTCGATAAATACTGATACCGGCATTATTCAAGAGCTGCCCATTTTGCACCGTTTCAACAAAGTTTTCGGTTACTTTTAACGGTGAAGGTAAAAACATTGGTTCAACCAATCCTAAACCTGTAACGATCGTCCACAATAAAATAATTAACAAAAATGAAGAAATACCAATGAGCAGATAAAGCTTTTTGCTTATTTTCCCTCTTATTTTAAAGACTTTATGCATATTGTTCCCTCCTAAAAAATAGCTGCGCAAATCTGTGATTTTATAGAAGCGAATCCTCATCACGTTCGCCAGTATGGATCCGTACACAAGTATCCATGGGTAAAACAAAAATTTTCCCGTCACCGGCATTATTTTTGCCATTGATTTTTTTGACGACATTGATCAGTCTTTCCTCATCTTCATCTCTAATATAAATATCCATTCTTTTTTTCAAAACCAGACTATCAGAAATTGGTTCATCGATCCTTCCATTTTCACTATTGGAATAAGTAAACTGAACGGCTTTTTTCCCTCTGCCGTAAACATCTTTTACCGTCATCGAAAAAAAGCGTTCATTAATTAAAGCCGCTTTGGTCTCATAGTAATTCTGCGGTCGAATAATTATAATAACTTGCTTCATTCACTTCGCCCCTTATCTTTTAGTCAACTCGTTATAATCCTTCTTCGCCTGAACTTATCGTGACAACTTTTTCAACTGGTGTGACAAAAATTTTCCCATCACCGTAAGATCCGGTTTGACTTGTTTTGGAATGAGTTGAAATGATTTCTATTACTTGTTCCACTTCTTTGTTCTCTACAACAATCATTAAGGATTCTTTAGGAATTTCATCATAATAAACATCGCCAACTTTTAATCCTTTTTGTTTTCCTCTGCCTAACACACTGCTCCTCGTTACAGCCCGATAACCATTTTTATTAAGCTCCTCTAATACACCAATGTATTTTTCAGGTCTGATGATTGCTTTGATCATTTTCATCACGGTTGCCTCCTTGATTTGTTTTTATTACTTTTAAATCGATGGAATCAAAATAGTCTGTTAAAAAAATTTCTGCCGAAGGTGATCCAAATAAATTGTCCTTCTTCGTTTTCTTCAACTCATAATATAAAAAAGAATCTGATGCAAAATTCATTTGAGCTCTTATTTCTCCTTTATTGTCAATAATACAAGAATTGCCAAAAAAATATGGTTGAGTTCGTTGGCTGAAAAGATTAGCTGCAAAAACGTATTTCCCGGTTTCAACAGCCCTTGCCTTCAATAAAATTTCCCACTGATTTTCAAATGGATGTTCCCATGCTGCAGAAACGAGTAAAGCATCAATCCTATTTCCCGCATAAAAATTAGTTACTTCAGAAAATGCGGCGTCCCAACAAATCAATACTCCTAACCGAAAATCTTCAATCTCCAAAATAACATATTGATTGCCTGGAGTAAAAACCTGATCGAGCCCCTTGACTAGATGAGTTTTATTATATTCACACAAAATATTTCCATTTGAATCAATCAAGCCCAGTGTATTATAGAAATTGCCGTTTCTTTTAGTAAAATAGCCAACCAAAATCAGGACATGATAGTGTTGCAATTTTTGAGTTAATTTTTTCAAACAGGCTTTCATCCTTGCTTCATAATGACTCAATTCAGCTTGAGAAAGCCGATCATATCCATACAAACACATTTCGGGAAAAAGAATGAGTTGAACGTTTGGATGAAGCTGGATCACCTCTGTCACATTTTTTATTACTTTTTCAACATTACTTTCAATATGCTGCGATTCAGATTCAAACTGAACCACAGCAATATTCAAATTATCCATATTATTTCACTAACTTATCTACAAATTCAGTATTCACCATCTTTTTGACACTCGGAACTTCATCAATCACTTTTAATTTTTTTAAAAATTTAGCAATATTAGTATTGACCGAGACAAAAGATTTTTCACCTTTTCCGCTAAAAGACTCTACTGCATCTTCGGGTGTAGCTATAGAAAGAGTATCCATCAGAGCACTGAATTCGTCTGGAGTCACGTCCATTTTTTTAGCCATTATTTTATTAGCCTCTTCTGGATTTTTCTGCCAGTAGGCCACCGCCTTATACCAGCATTTCACAAAAGCCTGCACAGCTTCTTTTTTATTTTTTACCGCATCAGTGCTTGCTACCACGCTGTCAGTAATCAAATCCGGATCATCTTTTGAAGAATATAATAGATTTGTATCTGCTTCAGTTAAGGCTTTGGACAAATAGGGTTCCCAAATCACCGCAGCGTCTACTTTGCCAGAAATTACTGCTGTCCCAGCATCCGAAATCGACATATTGGTCAACGTGATATCATCCTCAGACATGCCGGCTTCGTTTAATAATTGTAATAAATACATATGATCAACACTGTATAATTCAGTAGCCACCGTTTTTCCCTTTAAATCTTCAATTTTTGTAATTCCTTTTTGTGCGACCATTCCATCGGCCCCCATGGATTTATCAGTCAGCATGATCACATCAAAATCTGCTCCTTGACTATAAGGTGCGATCGTGTCTGAGCTCGGACTGGTCAATAAATCCAAATTTCCGCCTACAAAGGCTTGCAAAGAATCGCTGAAA
>JAATEZ010000497.1 GCA_015655485.1 Lactobacillales bacterium
TCCTTTTGCGCAATAGTAGCAGCCAAGCGGGAAGTGAATTTTTGCCAATGGATATAGGACGAGCCTAAGAATCTGTAAAGTGTGTCCTTTTGAAAAGGGACTTCTTTCGAATGTATCCGCTTATTCATGTACATGGAGCGGTTCGTAAAGATAAGGCTCACCAAATAGGTGAACAGCTCTCCACCATCAAAGCCTTTTTCTTTTTGCGGCATACAACACTTCAACAGTTTGACAACTGAATAATTTTGAAAGAATACGGAAATCCTTTGAGAAACAGTCCCTTCTTTTTCTGTCGGATATGGTATAATTTTCATAGACATGGACCCTCCCGGTAATTGTTTTTGAGATGACTCAATTATACCAAAGAGGAGGGCTTTCATGTCCTTTTTTCTGGGAAAAAGCTAGGCTACAGCTGTGCTTTCAACGATTTTGTGTGTGCGAAGTTTTAGTTATATAATATGCTTGCTTTTAAAAAAAAGCAATTTCTACAATTGGTCTAAATGTGTTTTTCACCTTTCACTTTAGGCTGATTGTAGTAAAAATATAAAATTTATTGAAAGGAGAAAATTGTGAAAAATCAAATCAGTTTTTTAGTTTATGGCGATTATGCTTTGTTTACTGATCCAGTGACTAAAATGGGTGGCGAGAAGTTTTCATATCAAGTGCCGACGTATCAAAGTCTAAAGGGAATTACTGAAAGCATTTACTGGAAGCCGACCATCACTTATGTTGTAGATGAAGTTCGCGTGATGAATCCCATTCAGATGGAATCAAAAGGAATTCGCCCAATGGACTACAATGACAGCAGCAAAAGCAACTTGTCGTATTATACTTATCTAAGAAAAGTTGCCTATCAAGTAAAAGTTCACTTTATTTTCAATGAACAGCGGCCAGATCTGCAAAAAGATTGGAATGAGGATAAACATTACGCCATTTTAAAACGATCGATCGAAGCCGGCGGCAGGAGAGATATTTTTTTAGGAACAAGAGAATGTCAGGGGTATGTGGAACCTTGTCGATTTGGTGAAGGAGCAGGTCACTATGATGATTATGAAGGTGAAATTCATTTTGGCGCCATGGTCCATGGTATCAACTATCCGGATGAAACTGGCAGAGATGAGTTGGAAATCCGTTTGTGGCAGCCTAAAATGAAAAAGGGCTCTATCAAGTTTATCAAGCCTGAAGAATGCACAATCGTAAAATCAATCAAGACAATGAAAGCAAAAGAGTTTTCTTTTGATTCAATTCAGAGCGTCGATGAATTATTTGAACAACTATAACAAAAGAGAGGAGAAAAAAAATTGACGTGGTTGTTAGACTTATATAAAACATATGAAGAAAACGAAGATCAAGTAGGGAAAATTGAATTCAATCGTTTTGAACAAGAATATGTTCTTTTACCAGAAGCGCACACCTATCAAACAGCGCATGTTGAAATTACGTTAGATAGTGTAGGGAAATTATTTTCTGCCAGAGTATTGGAGAAAGGAACTGGCAATACAGTTATCCCATGTACAATCGATTCTTCAACACGTTCTAGTGCTCCGGTGCCTCATGCTCTTCACGATAATTTACAGTACGTAGCGGGAGACTATGAAGCTTTTGGCGGAAAAATAAAAGCAGGAAATCATCCTTACCAAGACTATTTGGGCAATCTCAAAGCTTGGTGCGAGTCAGAAGATCGACATCCTAAGGTAGTGGCGATTTATAATTATGTGAAAAAGGGCCAATTGATTGCCGACTTAACCGAACATGGCATACTTTTTTCACTTGATCATAAATTAGTATCAAAATGGAATAAAGATTTAGAAAATGAATATGGCGATAAATCAGAAATTTTTAAGGCTCTTGTTGGCGATCAATTCAGTACTTTTGTCCGATTTAATGTTCTTAATCCAGACCCTCAAAAAAGAACGGAGAAGGTTTGGGAAGATTCATCTGTTTTTGAATCCTATGTCCATTATTACGAAAAACAATTAACGGATAAGGAGTTATGTTATGTTACCGGGAAAAAATTACCCAGTACAGAAAAACACCCTTCCAAAATTCGGTATGGTGGTGATATGGCCAAACTTATCTCTGGAAACGATAGTTCAGGGTTTACGTTTCGCGGCAGATTTTCAAATAAGGAAGATGTAGCAACGATCAGTTATGATGTTTCACAAAAAGCTCATAATGCATTGAAATGGTTGATCACTAAGCAGGGAAAAGTGATCGATGGTCGAGTATTTTTAACATGGGGAAGCAGACATGATGGCAATGAAACGGTTGAAGTTCCCTCTCCCAGTGAAGATTTGTTTACAGAATTAGGATTAACATTTACAGAAACGGAAGCAGAGACGAAAAAAGATTTAGGCGATCCAACGCATCAATACTTCGCTAAAGAATTGCAAAAGGCTTTGGCTGGATATAGAGGAAATTTGCAACACCAAGATAACGTCTATGTGATGCTTCTAGACGCTGCAACTCCCGGAAGAATGTCAATTGTCTATTATCGTTCCATAGAAAAGGAACTATATTTTGAAAGAATTCAAAATTGGCATAATACTTGTTGGTGGCGTCATTCATTTCGCAAAAATAAAGATGGAGAACGAGTGACTTTTTATGGCGCTCCTGCTACTCGAGATATTGCTGGCGCGGCTTATGGACCCAATGTTAGTGATAAACTGACAAAAAATTTGATGGAAAGAATGTTGCCTTGTATAGTGGACGGGAAAAAAATTCCATTAGATATTGTCAATAGTATTTTAAACAGAACGTCAAATCCTTTATCTGTTGAAAAATGGGAATGGGAGAAAAATTTAAGTATTGCCTGTGCCATTATGCATAAGCATTATGAAAAGGAGGAATTTACTGTGCCGCTAGATAAAAATCAAAAAGATCGAAATTATTTGTTTGGAAGGTTATTGGCTGTAGCGGATGTATTAGAAAATAGAGTTCTGACTCAGGAGAATGCGGGAAGATCTACGAATGCATTTCGTTATATGAATGCTTTTTCTAAACACCCTCTAACTACGTGGAGGATTATCCAAGAAAGCATCGCTCCCTATCAAGTAAAATTGGGTGCAAAGGGTATTTACTATAAAGCAATCATTGATGAAATCGGCAATTCTTTTGAATTCGAGGGTTACAGTGATAAAGCATTGAATGGAAAATTTTTATTAGGTTATTATAGTCAACGTTATGATTTGTATCAGAAAAAAGAAGACAAAATAGAAAATACAAAAGTAGAGGAGTAGAAGAAAGATGGGACAGTTATCACATAAAATTGATTTTACAGTAGTTTTTTCCGTAAAGAATGCCAATCCAAATGGGGATCCATTAAATGGAAACAGACCTAGACAAGATTTCGAAGGTTATGGTGAATTATCCGATGTTTGCATTAAACGCAAGATTCGCAATCGACTGCAAGATTTGGGTGAAAAAATTTTTGTACAGTCGAATGATCGTAATGATGACGGATTTAAAAGTTTAAAAGATCGGGCAGATGGAGTGGAAGAATTAGCTAAAATTGCTAAAGATAAAGCAAAAAATGCCGATTTATATGCAAAGGTAGCAAGTGAAAACTGGATCGATGTCAGAAGTTTTGGACAAGTATTTGCTTTTAAAGGCCTTGATTTGTCCGTTGGCGTAAGAGGACCAGTGTCTATTCAAACAGCAGTCAGTGTTTTGCCAGTTGATATCACTAGTATGCAGATCACGAAAAGTGTGAATTCGGTTACTGGGGATAAAAAAGGCTCGGATACGATGGGAACTAAACATTTTGTTGATTTTGGTATATATGTGTTTAATGGCAGCATCAATACTCAATTAGCTGAGAAGACCGGTTTTACTGAGGAAGACGCAGAAAAAATCAAAGAAGCTTTGCGAACTTTATTTGAAAATGACGCCTCATCCGCCAGACCAGATGGAAGCATGGAAGTATTGAAAGTATTTTGGTGGGAACATCCATCAAAATTAGGCAAATACTCTTCAGCTAAAGTTCACAAATCAGTGACAGTTAAGGAAAAAATTGATAAACCCAAGACTGCAGAAGACTTTTCAATCACTATAACTCCGCTTGAAGGAATAGAATTAGAAGAAATAGCTGGTCAATAGATTATGGTAGTTTATTCAGAAGATGATTATTTAATGATTTCTGGTATCCAACATTTTTTGTTTTGCAAACGCCAGTGGGCACTGATCCACATAGAACAATTATGGAAAGAAAATGTTTTAACACTTGAGGGCCAATATTTGCATGAAAAGGCCGATCAACCGTCTATTCGTGAAAAACGCGGCGACAAAATAATTGTCCGAGCACTGCCTGTCCACTCCCCCGTTTTAGGAGTTAATGGGATTTGTGATATAGTGGAATTTATTCAGGATGATCAAGGGGTTTCAGTATTAGATTATCCTGAAAAATATCGGGCGATCCCGATAGAGTATAAACATGGAAAGCCGAAATATGATTTGTCTGATACAATGCAGCTTACCGCACAGGCGATGTGTCTGGAAGAAATGTTAGCCTGTGCTAAAATTGAAACAGGTTTTATCTATTATCATGAAGTGAGGTATAGAGAAGAGATTCAATTATCAGATGACATCAGAGAAAAATTGAAAGAAAATCTTGGAGAAATGCATCAGTATTTTGAAAGAAGATGGACTCCTAAAGTAAAAACAGGACCATTTTGCAAGAAATGTTCATTGATCGATCTATGTTTACCAGAGCTAAATAAGAAAAAGTCAGTTAAAAGCTATATAGAAGGGAAGCTGAAGGAATGAGAAAACTGTTAAATACTCTTTTTGTAACAACTCCTGAAGCTTATCTTTCTTTGGATGGTGAAAATATTGTCATTTTTAAAGAAAAAGAACGTTTGGGAAGAGTTCCGCTTCATAATCTTGAATCGATTGTGACGATGGGCTACACAGGTGCAAGCCCGGCCTTAATGGGTGCCTGTATGAAAAAAAATATTTCTTTAGTTTTTTTGTCATCGAGCGGCCGCTACCGTGGAAGAGTTATTGGAGAGAGCAGAGGCAATGTTGTTTTACGGAAAAAGCAATATCATATCTCTGAAAATGAAAAAGAAAGTTGTAAAATCGCAAGAAACTTTATTATCGGCAAATTGTACAATCAGCGATGGATGCTTGAAAGAATGACTAGAGATCATGCCTTAAGAATTAATGTGGATCAGTTCAAGCTGATTTCTTCTGAGTTAAAGCAGTTTATTGTAAATGTCAGAGAAAATGAGGATTTAGAATCTTTAAGAGGAATCGAAGGGCAGGCAGCAACACGCTATTTCTTACTTTTTGATCAAATGATTTTACAGCAAAAAGAGGATTTTGGATTTTATGGGAGGAACAGGCGTCCACCATTAGATAATGTCAATGCCATGCTATCATTTGCATATACCTTACTTGCAAATGATGTTGCTTCTGCTTTAGAAACAGTTGGATTGGATGCCTACGTCGGTTTTCTCCATAGAGATCGTCCAGGAAGAGTTTCATTAGCTTTGGATCTGATGGAAGAGCTGCGTGGTATTTACGCGGATCGGTTTGTCCTGACATTGATCAATAAAAAAATATTAAGTAGTAAAGATTTTATTCATAAGGAAAATCAAGCGGTCATTCTCACTGAAAATGCAAGAAAAAAAATTATTTCTTCTTGGCAGGAGAAAAAGCAAGAAAAAATTCAGCATCCTTTTTTAAACGAAAAAATTCAATGGGGCTTAGTTCCTTATTCACAAGCACTTTTATTGGCGCGGTTTCTTAGAGGCGATTTGGATGAATATCCGCCGTTTTTATGGAAGTAGGTGAACAAAACTTATGATGGTTTTAATTACGTATGACGTTGCCACGACGAGCGCTGCAGGACGGAAAAGATTGCGTAAAGTTGCAAAAAAATGCCAAGATTTCGGACAACGTGTCCAAAACTCTGTATTTGAATGTGTGTTGGATGCGACACAATTAGTTCAGTTAAAAAAAGAATTAAAAGAACTGATTGATGAGAGTGAAGATAGTTTGAGATTCTATATATTGGGAAATTCTTATAAAAACAAAATAGAACATGTTGGGACTAAAAAATCTTTTGATGTTGAAGGACCATTAATATTGTAGTTAAATTTTACTAGTGCGAATAGATAGTACCCATGATTTTTCTGGGGGATTCGCACCAATATAATAGAGAAAAACTGTCTTTTTTTGTGTAATTCTAATTAAATTTTAACTTATCAAGTTTATTTATGCGAAAAACTATTGTTTTTTATTGAAAAACAATGAATTTCGCGGTCTCACTCTTCATTGAGTGAGTGGATTGAAATTAA
>JAATEZ010000110.1 GCA_015655485.1 Lactobacillales bacterium
GCATCTAATTGATTCGCATACTCGCTTAATTCAAAACATGCTTCTTGCATAATTTTATAGATATCACTGGTTTCATCCGCTGGAATGGTTCCAACGTGAGTTGTCACAATATCTGTTCCCAATTCTTTTGCCAATTCTAGAATTTGTTTTGATTTTGCAATCAAGATTTGATTTCTTTGGACATCTGAAAACGAAATACCAAAATCGCCTACTAATGCACTGATTCTCAGATTGCGGCTTTGCAGTTCATGAATAAAGCGCTTTTTCTTTTCACCTGTTAAAAATGACGGCGACAGTTCCCCATCAGTCGCATAGGCTTGAACACCTGTAACGCCAAGTTTTTGTGCGTTGTTTAGCGCAGTTAGATAATCCGTACGAAATGATTCTAAAATGACACCAAGCGGAAATTTTTCCATTTGCTCTCCTCCTAACTTTAGTTTTATTATAAAGAAATTTCACTAGCAAAGTGATAGGAACTTTTGCTTAAAAATGGTAAAATATTGCTGAGATTTTTTTTGATTTGACTAGTTTAGTCTAAAAAGATTGAAATAATGGTCTATTTCACTGCTTTATAAATCGTAAAAGTAATTTATTGCTTTTACGGAATGGATCCATTTCATCAGTCCAAACCATTGAACCGCAAAGACTGAAAAGACAAAAAAACCTCTCAATTTGGTATAATTGTAGTAACAAAAAAACAAATCACCCAAAAGAAGAAAGTTCCCGCTGCTAGGATACTTTACCCAGCCTTTTTTGACAGGGTTCATTGGGATCAGCTGGATCAAAACGAACGATAGGGTGGAATTTTCTTCCGAATTTCTTTTCATAAACTACTGGCACTCTTTGATAAAGCTAAAAAAAAGGCTGTCCACTTGAACTCAACTAGGAGTATCGCCTGAAGGGATCCCGACAATTAAAAAACTTATTCCACGTTTAATAGCGGATGTCGCTTTTAAACTAAGCGTTGGTTTTCTCTATTCAGACCGCATCTCGTCAAAAGCCGGTTTTCACGGATCTCAACGGCATGGATTGAACATTCTGAAGTGATGGATGAAATCAACGATCGTTAATGGCTTAAAAAAAATTTTAGAAATTAGTGAGGTGTTTGTTCTTTTAAAGAGACCCATTATGAAATTCATTCGAATAAAAGAATAACCAGATAATTGATTAATCACGAAGGAGTGTAATCCTATGCAAAAGTCAGATGCTTTTTTTGAAAAACATGTTATTGACCCCAACGGTACTCCATTAATTTATCATTATACTGAAGTTTTTGATAAAAATGGCGGGTTCAGTGCTCACTGGCATCTGAACATTGAAATATTGCAAGTAACTCAAGGAAGTGCCGAAATATATATTAATGGCGCCGCTTATTATTTACAACCTGACAATCTTTTTATTATTAATCCAAATTGCATTCATAATTTTACTAGCACTTCTGATGTCACCACTTATCATTGTGTAATTATTGATAGTTTATTTTGCAGTTATTACGGGTTAAATTATGTCCCGCAAATTTTTTCTCCCTTTGTAGCAGATCCGGCTATTAAAATGGTCTATCACCAAATTGTTCAAGAAATCACCTTACCGCCTGATAATCAGCAGGAAGGGATCTTAAAAAATTTAGCTCTGGTGCTAGTGCGCTATCTGTACCGAACCAATCTTCTGGATAAAGATAATTATCCGGAAATGAATGGAAAAAATGCCGATATCGTGAAACAGACAATCACCTACATTTCTCAGAATTATGACAAAAAACTTTCTATCAATGATATCAGCCAAGAAATTAATATTAGTAAATACTATTTGTGTCACTTATTTAAAGCAACAACTAAACAAACGATCAACGCTTATCTCAACGAATTTCGCTGTAAGCAAGCTCGTCTGCTGCTTCGGAACAGTGAATTACCCATCAATGAAATTTCCATCCAATGCGGATTTCAAGATCCTTCTTATTTTACTAAAAATTACCGAAAACTGTATAAATGCCTGCCATCTTCTGAACGACGATAACAAACAACGCAAAACTAAATAGCTCCCTGTTAAATGATAAGATCCTCTCAAGTAGGACACTAAAAATCTACTTCCATAAAAAAATGGAAAAAACTGAACTGGAAGAAAGCAGGAGGGGCGTGCCCGATCACAGCTGAGTCTTGCATTGGAATGCAAGCTGCATAAAAAATGTCACCAGTCGATATAAAGACTGGTGACAAAACTTATTATTTTTCATTGTCCTATTGACAGGAAGCACAAAAAAATAGCTGGTGTTTTATTGTTTCTGCGAGCCAAACGGATTAAAGTCGATAATTTGAACGATCCGCCTAACCGCCGTCACGAATTGCCAGGAGTGGCTTAACTGCTCCTAACTTTGAGGCAAATGACACAACTTTTTTTCTAGAAAATTTTTTGCATTTTGTCACGTCCTTTATTTTAGTTATATTTATTAGTTCATTTTGAAATAATCTAATACTAACTGGCAAAACATCATATTTGACCATGAAAACCATTCTCGTGTATATTTCGCTGGATCATCCACATCAAAACTTTCATGACATTGTTTCGTTCCGTTATCTGTTGCTACAATTGTATCTAAAATCATTGCTTTCTCTTTATTTGTTGTTGCAGTTAAGCCTTGAATTGACAAAGAAATTGGCCAAACATAGTTTTTGGGAGTATGCGAGCTGCCGATACCCCCAGCAAATTTCCCTTCATAATAATAAGGATTTTCCTGACTCAAAATAAATGATCTAGTATTTTGATAAATAACATCATTATGGTCGCAATAACCTAGATAAGGTGCTGACAATAGACTCGGCACATTCGCATCATCCATTAATAAAGAATTGCCAAAGCCATCCACTTCATACGCAAAAATCTGCTTTTCAGAAACAGGATCATTAACAACACCAAAATGTTTAATTCCTTGATTGACTTCGTTTTTTAATTTAGATATTTGCATGACTAAAATCTTATCATGATAGAATTTCTCAATAATTTCTTCAAGCTGCTCTAATATCACAACTGCAAACAGGTTTGATGGAATTAGGTAACCATACTGACAAGCATCATCACTTGGACGAAAGCCTGACCAAATCATCCCTGTTTTGGCAACAGAAGTTCCTCTTCCTTCACGCTGCAATGTATCCTCAGGACGTGCACTAAAACGTTCAAAACGATAATCAGAATTTTCGTGGTCCTGTTCGATTTGAAAAACACGAATGATCGCTTGAACTGTTTTATAAAAAATTTCATCAAAATGCTTAATATATTGGCAATCTTTGTACAGCTTATACGCTAAAAAAACTGGAAAACATAATGAATCAATTTCAAACTTTCGTTCCCATACTGAAGGATTCATCCTTGTTTTATCCTCTTGATGTCCAGCACTATTTGCTTCTTGATTAAATGCATTGGCGTAGGGATCTACCAAGATATATTGACACTGTGTTCTTACTAAGTTACCAAGTAATTCAGAGAAATAATGATTTGTTTTTGCTAGCAATAAATAAGGCAACACCTGACAAGTTGAATCTCTCAGCCACATCGCTGGAATATCTCCTGTGAATACAAAAACTTTATTTTCTTCATTATTAATCTTGACTGTTTTATTAAACGTGTCAAAGTAACCTACCGAAAACTGATCCGCCCACTTAAGTTTATTGATTTTTTTACATTCATTGGTTACTAATTTCTGAATTTTCTGGATTTCCATATGAAATTCTACTATTTAAAACACCACCAACATTATAATTATATTTAATGATATATCATTAAGCACATTGTAATTAGACAGATTCATTCTGTCAACTATTTCTTTCAACAAATTTTCATGATATAATTTTTATATCATTTCACTAGGAGTTTACTCAAATGAAAAAAGAATACTTGTATGAAAAAATATATACTGAATTTAAGAATGAAATTCTTTGTGGTAAGTACAAATTGGGCGAACAAATTCCAACAGAAAAAGAAATCATCCAGCGCTACTCTGTCAGTCGATTAACCGCAAAAAACGCGATTAACCTGCTAGCAGAGGAAGGCTTAGTTTCAAGAATGCCAGGAAAAGGAACCTTCGTATCTTTGGATGTTTTGAATATAGTTAATGTAAGCAAAAGAACGGTTGGATTGATTTTTTCTGGTTTTTCAGATAGCTTTGGTACGACACTGTTGAAAGAACTGATTCATCAATTAGAAAATAATAACATTAATGTTTTATTTAAATTTTCCAGCGAATCACAAGAAAAAGAAACTGCCGCAATAAATGAATTGATCCGTCTAAATGTTGATGCTTTAGTAATACTGCCAGTAGAAGCGGAATTTCATAATCCAACTCTTTTGAAAATTTCTTTGAGCAATCTACCAGTGGTTTTGGTTGATCGTTATTTGAATGGTATTGATCTTCCCTACGTCGGTTCTGATAATGTTCAAGCCGCCTATCAAGGAATAGCAACTTTAATTGAGCATGGACATCAACATATCTCAATACTCTACAGTTCAAAAATTGACAATAGCTCCATTCAAAACAGATTGAAAGGAATCGATCAATCATTTTCGGATCATCAAATGATTCCAAACACAAACTTATGGATAACAGATTTTAAAACAAATTATAACAGTATATTTGAAAATAGCCTTTTAAAAAAAGATATAAAAACCATAACAAATCACATCAACGAACATCCAGAAATCACTGCTTTTTTTGCTTTAGATTATCTTTGTTCTGAGCTGCTATTGTTATCACTTGAATCACTCAATCAAATCATACCAGATAATTTTAGCCTAATTGGTTTTGATGGCCCATTAATTAGTTCTGCCTTGCCTAAATTTTCCAGAATCATTCAAAATGAGATTAAAATTGCTATTAATGTCAGTAAAATCATTGTGGAGAGGCTGGCAAATAAAAATGACACTGCCAAAAACAAACTATTGATTCCAACAGCTTACATTGACTTAGGATCCGTACGTCAGTTATAGTTATCTCTAAATACCGATGCCAGACGAATTCATGGCATCAGTATTTTATAATTTTACTCATGTTTGATAGCGCTCGCGGTGTATAATAATGACCATACATTTTTTCAATCAACGTTGAAATTTCAAACATTGTGATTCCTTGCTGAAAGAGCTGAATAATGGCTGTCTCTAACGAGTCATTTGTTGGCTTGTAAAATGGTATAGTTTGTTGACAAAAAGCACCCTTCCTATCTCTGGAAAGGATCAAATTCAATTTCACATACTGTGTTTTAAACAAACGAGCATAGGCGCCATTGTGAGAATTTCCAGAGTTGAAGCCTGAACAATCATATTTCTAATTGACTGCTGCTTCTAAATGTTTGCGAAATAATTCATCTAACCCTTCCTTTTTGATTAGTGTTTCCATAACTTCTGTAATAAGATTAGTCCAAAAAATCTTCTGCAAAATTGTTGGTTTGACACTTTCATTTTATAGAATGGATTTTTTTCTTGTCTTACATTCCCTTTACTCAAAATATTTTACGCGATCCCTCCGAAAGAATATTGAAAATATACAGCCTAACAGAATAGTTTTTTTATATTGTCTTATGATTTAAGGTCAGCTCCCATCGGAATGACATTTTTTAGCCCTTAATATCTAAAGTTCCATTGGCCTAAGCGTGGCCTTGGTTTTTTTTGAAAAATGGTTTACTTGTTTTTAAAATGTAGAGATTTTGTAATTTCACTAACAATAAGCGGGATTAAAGAA
>JAATEZ010000180.1 GCA_015655485.1 Lactobacillales bacterium
AGAGGTTCTTCATGGGGATGCCGTCAATTGGGATCTATTCTTACGAGTTATATAAGGAATATCAAGTGGAAGATATTATCCGTATCGGCTCGGCAGGATCTTATGATGCGGAATTAGAAATTTTTGATGTTGTTCTTGCGGAAAGTGCGTGGAGCGAGTCATCTTATGGAAAAACTCAAAATGGAGATATAAGTGAGTTTCGTTATCCTAGTATATTTTTGAATGAGAAATTGAAAGCAACAGCAGAGTTGAAAAAAATTAACTTGAAAGTGGAGAAAATCCATTCTAGCGATGTTTTTTATCGAGAAAACAATGTTGATAATTACCTTGCTTTTAGAAAAAAACATGATGTAAAATGTGTTGAGATGGAAAGTTTTGCTTTGTTTCACAATGCTCAAGTTTTGAATAAAAGCGCAGCTTGTTTGCTGACTATTTCTGATTCTTTTGTATCTTTAAAAGAAACAACAGCTAAAGAAAGACAAGATTCATTTACTAATATGATAGAAATAGCATTAGAGGTAAATTTGTAAAAAGGATACTATAATTATCAGATGGAACTATGCAGCTGACGATTATAGTATTTTTTTTATCAAAAGGATTGCGTTTGGCAATCTTTTGGGATAAAGTAATAAAAGATGTGAAACAATTTTGTTTCACAAATTATGTAAGGAGTGAATTATGAATCCTGATGAATTTAAGCAAGAATTAGAGAAAAAAAATATTTTATTAAGTTTAAATCAGATGGAACAATTTAAAAAATATTTTTTACTTCTAAATGAATGGAACGAAAAAATCAATCTTACAGCAATCAAAGAGAAAAATGAAGTATATTTGAAACATTTTTATGATTCTATAAGCCCTAGTTTTTTTATTGATTTATTTAAACAAAAAGATATCAAATTATGCGATGTCGGTTCTGGAGCCGGTTTTCCAAGCATTCCATTGAAAATAATATTTCCTGATTTAGAAATAACAATTATTGATTCTTTAAATAAGCGAATTATTTTTTTGCAGGAGTTAGTAAATCAATTAGAACTAAAGAAGGTTTTTCTTTGTCATGATCGAGCGGAGACTTTAGGTCAAAATGAAAAATATCGTGGACAATTTGATATAGTTACAGCTAGAGCAGTGGCACGATTGAATATTTTATCTGAATTATGTATTCCGTTGATAAAAAAAGATGGTTTATTCTTAGCGATGAAAGCAACAAAAATTGTGGAAGAACTTAATGAAGCAGAAAGAGCCATAAATTTGTTAGGGGGAGAGATCATGACAACCTATTCGTTATCTCTGCCGATTGAACTGGATGAGCGAAATATTATTGTTATTAAGAAAAAAAAGAATACACCTCAAAAATATCCTAGGAAGCCTGGATTACCAAATAAATCACCACTTATTTAAAAGAATGTTAAAAGCAAGAAAAAGAGTTATATGTTACAATAAAAACATTGATTTATAGTAGAAGATTAGTTGGATAGAAAAGAATCGGAGGAGAAAAGATGGCACGAATTATCTCAGTGGCGAATCAGAAGGGCGGCGTAGGAAAAACAACAACAACAGTTAATTTAGGCGCGTGCCTAGCGTTTTTTGATCGTAAAGTATTGCTTGTAGATATTGATGCACAAGGAAATGCTACAAGTGGTATTGGTGTTCGAAAGTCAGATGTTGAAAAAGATATATATGATGTTTTGGTTGATGAATACCCTATAAAAGAAGTAATTTTACATACTACTAGGGAAAATTTAGATATTGTTCCAGCTACGATTCAATTAGCCGGTGCAGAAATAGAATTAACTTCAATGATGGCACGTGAATCGAGATTAAAATCGGCTATTGCAGAAGTTGCTGATGATTATGATTATATATTGATTGATTGTCCACCGTCATTAGGCCATTTGACAATAAACGCATTTACAGCAAGTGCCTCTATTCTTATACCAGTCCAATGTGAATACTATGCTTTAGAAGGACTAAGTCAATTGTTAAATACAATTCGTTTGGTTCAAAAACATTTTAATCCTGGTTTAAGGATTGAAGGCGTCTTATTGACTATGTTTGATGCTCGAACTAATTTAGGTTCAGAAGTAGTGGATGATGTGCGAAAGTACTTTCGCGAACGTGTTTATGATACGATCATTCCACGAAATGTTCGTCTTTCTGAAGCCCCAAGCCATGGCTTATCCATTATTGATTATGATCCACGTTCAAGAGGAGCCGAAGTTTATCAAGCTCTAGCCAAGGAGGTTTTAACACATGAGCAAAAGTAAGGGGTTAGGAAGAGGGATAGACGCACTTTTTCAAGACTTTGCAGCTTTGGAAGAGGTTGATATTCACAAAGAAGAGGTTGTGGATTTAAATTTAGATGAATTACGTCCCAACCCATATCAACCAAGAAAAACATTTGATGAGGCCGCCTTGAATGAGTTGGCAACTTCTATTAAACAAGCAGGGGTTTTTCAACCTATTATTGTTCGTAAGTCCAGTGTGAAAGGCTATGAGATTATTGCTGGTGAGCGCAGGTATAGAGCTTCTGTCATAGCTGAAAAAGTTACGATACCTGCCATTGTGCGAGAGTTTGATGAAGAATCCATGATGCAGATAGCAGTCCTAGAAAATTTGCAGCGTGAAGATCTAACTCCATTGGAAGAAGCAGAAGCTTATGATATGCTAATGAAAAATTTGAAATTAACTCAAGTCGAAGTGGCTGAACGGCTTGGTAAAAGCCGACCTTACATAGCAAATTATTTAAGGCTGCTTGCTTTGCCTGATGAGGTGAAAAGTATGTTGCAACAAGACATCTTGTCAATGGGTCAGGCGAGAACTCTTTTAGGACTGAAAGAAAAGGAAAAAATAGTATCAATTGCAAAAAAAGCATTAAAAGAAAACTTGACTGTTCGTCAACTGGAACAATTAGTGATTCGAATCAATGAGAACCCCGAAAATCCAACTTTCAAAAATGAAATAAAAAAAACAAAATCAAAACCGTATTATATTCGTGAAGGTGAAGATCGTTTAATGGATAAATTTGGAACTTCTGTAGTTATTCAAGAAAAAGAAGGTAAAGGAAAAATCGAAATCGAATATATGTCTCAAGCCGATTTAACTAGGATTTTAGATATTTTAGAAATTCATTTTGATGAACAATAAAAAAGGAAGGTTGAACAAATGTATGATTTAGGGGATATCGTTGAAATGAGAAAACCGCATGCATGTCAAGCGAATCGTTGGGAAATAATTCGTATGGGAATGGACATAAAAATAAAATGTACTAAATGTGGTCATATAGTGATGTTGCCGCGAAGAGAGTTTAATAAAAAAATCAAAAAAATTTTGGAAAAAAAAGGGGAATAATTTTTTTGTTTTTTCGCCCTAAGTTCAAAAGAAAGAGAGAGCAAGTATGGCACTAACAGCAGGTATAGTTGGTTTACCAAATGTTGGAAAATCAACTTTATTTAACGCAATAACAAAAGCAGGAGTAGAAGCTGCAAATTATCATTTTGCCACTATTGATCCTAATGTTGGTATGGTGGAAGTTCCTGATTATCGGTTGCAAAGATTAACAGAGCTAGTTCATCCCAAAAAAACAGTTCCTGCAACGTTTGAATTTACGGATATTGCTGGAATCGTTAAAGGAGCTAGTCAAGGTGAAGGATTAGGAAATAAATTTTTAAGTCATATCAGGCAAGTAGATGCAATTTGTCATGTTGTTCGATGCTTTGATGATGAAAATATTACTCATGTTGAGGGCAGAGTAGATCCGATAGCTGATATTGAGACCTTGAATTTAGAGTTAGTCTTAGCTGATTTAGAATCAGTAGAGAAACGGTACACACGTGTGGCTAAGGTAGCTAAAACAAAAGACAAAGAGGCTATTGCTGAATTAGCTGTGTTAGAAAAAATAAAGATTGTGCTGGAGGATGGAAAATCAGCACGCAGTATAGAATTTTCAAAGGAAGAACAGCTGATTGTAAAAAGCTTGTTTTTATTGACAACAAAACCAGTTTTATATGTAGCTAATGTTTCAGAAGAAGAAGTAGCAGAACCGAATAATAATCAATATGTTCAACAAGTATTGAAATTTGCTAATGGAGAAAATGCTGAAGTTATCATAGTTTGCGCTCGTGCAGAAGAAGAGATCGCAGAGTTGGATGATGAAGACAAAAATGTTTTTTTGGAGGCCCTTGGAATAAGCGAGTCTGGACTTGATAAATTGATTAGAGTGGCATATCATCTATTAGGATTAGCCACCTATTTTACTGCTGGTGAGCAAGAAGTTAGAGCATGGACATTTCATCGGGGAATGAAGGCCCCTCAATGTGCGGGGATTATTCATACAGATTTTGAACGTGGTTTTATTAGGGCTGAAACCGTATCTTTTAATGATTTAAATGAGTTTAAAAATATGCATGCTGCTAAAGAAGCAGGGAAGGTTAGACTGGAAGGAAAAGATTATATAGTACAAGATGGCGACGTAATGTTATTTCGTTTTAATGTCTGATTGTTATCAGAAAACAAAGAGATGATCAAAGTTTATTTAGAGAATTGTTTGAGGAGGCAAAAAGTTGGAACAAGAAACGTTGCGAGAAATTGTTGCTGAAAATCGTTCATTAGAAGAACAGTTGACAAAAAGAAATGAGCAATATATTTTTGATTTGAAAAAGTCTTTAATTGCAGCTAATTTATCTGAGGAAATGCAGGCAAAGGTGTTGCACGAGATGCTACCTAACTTAATTGAAGGTCAAAAAACTGGGAAAACTGCTCGACAATTATATGGAACTGTATCCGAAAGAACAATGGAAATAATTGAAATGCCAGAACAAATGAAGGAAAGTCCGCAATGGCATGTCTGGTTAGATAATGCTTTACTGTTGCTTGCTATTTTAACTATAATGACTGGTATTATGGGGATTTTCTCAAGTAAAAACAATGCTACATTTGGAGTGATCACAATATTGGTAACTTCTATTGCTGGAGGATTTTTTTTAGTGATAATGAACAAGTATATTTATCAATATGATCGACCTGGAGCTGATAAATCAAAAAAACCAAAGTTTTGGAAATCAGCAGGAATTCTTTTTTTGGGAGCTTTGGGCTGGATTATTATTATGTCTGTAACGATGGCTCTTCCGACTAAGATCAATATTAATTTAGATCCGGTTGTAAATGTGATTATTGGGTTATTAGCTTTGGGTGCGCGCTATCTTCTAAAGAAAAAACTGAATATTCAAGGAGGCGCTTTTATGCGCTGATTAGTATAAAAAATTGTCCGAATATTTTTTGATTTGGATGATTTTTTATATAGTAAGTAATGCATTTTTGATAGTTGCGTTTTATCTGATTCTTAAAGATAATACTTTTCTTTTATTTGTACTTGAAAAAATCAGGTTATTCATCTTGACTTATTATGTGTTATTTGTTAGTTTATAAAGTAAAAAATAATTGAAGGAGTGATAAATAATAATGTCCAACTGGGAAACAAAATTTGCAAAAAAAGGTCTAACTTTTGATGATGTACTATTGATCCCTGCTGAAAGTCATGTATTGCCTAATGAGGTTGATATGAGTGTTCAATTGACACCCACCATTAAGTTAAACATACCTTTTATGAGTGCTAGTATGGATACTGTTACTGATAGTAAGATGGCTATTGCCATGGCGCGACAAGGAGGATTAGGCGTCATTCACAAGAATATGAGTATTGAGAAACAAGCAGATGAAGTTCTCAAAGTTAAACGTTCAGAAAGTGGTGTTATTATAGATCCATTTTTTTTAACGCCAGATCATTTAGTTTCAGATGCTGAACAATTGATGAGTAAGTATCGTATAAGCGGTGTTCCCATCGTGGATACATTAAAAAATCGTAAATTAGTAGGTATTTTAACTAACCGTGATTTGAGATTTGTAACTAACTATAGAGTTCCAATATCTGAAGTAATGACTAAAGATAATTTAGTTACGGCACCAGTCGGAACCTCTTTGAAAGATGCAGAAAAGGCACTACAACAACATAAAATTGAAAAGCTGCCTATTGTTGATGGAGAGGGCCGTTTAAGTGGTTTGATCACGATTAAAGATATTGAAAAGGTAATAGAATTTCCTAATGCTGCAAAAGATCAACATGGTCGCTTGTTAGCAGCTGCTGCAGTAGGAGTTACAAGTGATACTTTTGAGCGAGCTGAAGCTTTATTGGCAGCTGGAGCGGATGCGATTATCATTGATACTGCACACGGACATAGTTCAGGGGTCATAAGGAAAATCAAGGAAATTAGAGAGCAATTTCCAGAAGCTACTTTAATTGCTGGAAATGTTGCTACAGCAGAAGGAACAAAAGCCCTTTATGATGTAGGTGTAGATGTTGTAAAAGTAGGAATTGGGCCTGGATCAATTTGTACCACACGTGTAGTAGCAGGAGTAGGTGTTCCCCAATTGACTGCAATTTATGACGCAGCCTCAGTTGCTCGGCAGTATGGTAAAGCAATTATTGCTGATGGAGGTATCAAATATTCTGGGGATATTGTTAAGGCGCTTGCAGCAGGTGGTCATGCAGTTATGTTGGGAAGTATGTTAGCTGGTACTGATGAATCTCCAGGTGAGTTTGAGATATATCAGGGTCGGCGTTTTAAAACTTATCGGGGGATGGGATCTTTAGGAGCGATGGCTCAAGGCTCTAGTGATCGTTATTTTCAAAGTGGAGTGAGTGAGGCCAATAAGTTGGTTCCTGAGGGAATTGAGGGCCGGGTAGCTTACAAGGGCAGTGTTTCTGATATTATTTTTCAAATGATTGGTGGCTTAAAATCAGGCATGGGTTATGTTGGCGCGCCTAATTTGAAGTCTTTACGAGACAATGCACAATTTGTTCAGATGAGTGGAGCAGGTTTACGAGAATCTCATCCTCATGATGTTCAAATAACTAAAGAGGCTCCAAATTATTCAGTAGAATCCGAGAAATAAGAAATAGAGATCGACTGCAACTCATTAACATTATGCGAATAGGTAAGAATGAATTGATATATAATTATCTTGGTTTTAAGTAGTGGAAGTCAAAAAGCTTTCACTATTTTTTTATCATTAAGAAA
>JAATEZ010000146.1 GCA_015655485.1 Lactobacillales bacterium
ATAATAAAAAAATAAAAAATGTCATTGTTTATGATCCTGATCGTCTTAGCCGCAACTTAACGAATCAATTGCTATTAGCTGATGAAATTGAAAAGTTGAATACAAAGCTATATTTTGTAACTGGCAGCTACGATGCTTCACCTGAAGGGCGTTTATTCTTCTCGATTCGTGGCGCCATCAGCGCCTTTGAAAAAGCTAAAATTCGTGAACGTACATTACGTGGTAAACGTGCCAAAGCACGGAGCGGCAAGATGATTCAGAAAAGTCGTGCCTATGGCTACGACTGGGATGATGAAAATAGTACGTATATCATCAACCAAGCTGAAGCTGCAGTCGTACAAATGATCTATGATTTGTATCTTAGTAAAAAAGTTACAATTAAAGATATTGCAATCTTTCTGCGTCAGCAAAACATCACGAACCAGCAGGATAAGCCTTTTACTCTTTCTATGATTTATCGAATCTTAACTGATGAAAAATACGCTGGCACCAAGTGGTCTTTTAATAAATATGAAAAGAAAATCAGTCAATATAAACGCCAAAAGATAACTAGGCCACAAGAAGATTGGATTCCAATCCCTATTACTCCGATTGTAACAATTGATCAATTTCAAAAAGTACGACAGATTCTAACTGAAAATAAACGTAAAAGCCCACGTAACACAAAGCATCAATATCTGCTGCGCAACTTCCTTAAATGTTCAGTTTGCGATTATAGCTTGTCTGCTCATTCTAAGAAACATCCATCTGGTAAAGAATATACCTGGTATAAATGTAACTCAGGAGGAAGTGATAAATCGCTAGTTCCCTGTGGTAACCCAGCGATTTCATCACTTGAAATTGATGAAGTCGTATGGAAACATCTCTGTACTATTATAAAGAATAATAAAGAACAGCTTTTGCTTGTCCCACAAAATAGTACGGCATCTAACGCTGGCCAAATAAAATCTATCAAAAATCACCAAAGTGAACTTCAAAAGAAACAAACAACAATTCTTCGATGGTTTAGTGAAGGCATGCTAACTTCTAATGATGCAGAAAAAGAACTTAATCATTTGAAAAAAGAACTTCAAACGCTTTCTGAGTCTCTTATTAAACTTTCTTCGAATCCTAAAAGTACTGCAAAAATACATCCTGAAGAATTTTTTGCCGCAAAATCCTTTATTGAACGACGGGCTATCATTGAAAAACTAGGTTGGAAATTCTACATTGATCATCGCGTGGCACCGATAAAAATCCGTTTTAAAATATAGTAGTTGTCGTCACCTTACAGATTCACGATATGATCGGATCCTCCGCCTCGCTGGTCGAAAAAAATCCTTTGCAAAATTATCCAATGTTTTAAATGACTTAATGTACTAGTCTTTTATCAGAATTTTTATCTTTTACTTCTCACCATAACTGCCATTGTGCCGCAGCCTAATCCTAAGGCGAAAGGAATTACAGCTCTGCCATTTAATCCAATTTTTTTAAATATAAAATCCATTAACATGGCTAAGCGAGGTAAATATCCGCTATCTTCTAAAATGGCAAACATAAAGAAAAAGGTACTAACAATCGGTAAAATAATAATAAATGCATAGCGGAACCCTAAAGTAAAAAATCCATATTTCCCCATTATTAATGATTGTAACCAATCCCAAGGCATATATTGATATACATAATATTCCATTAAGGGATTTATATAAGGAACAAAAAGATTCAGATCTAAATACTCAACTAAAAACCCTGCTCCAAATTTCCCTACAAATTGATAGATTCCAAAAAATATTACTAAACATAAAATAGGTATGCCTGTAGCAGGCTCCCTAGTTAAACGGCTTAATGTTTCGCCCACACCTCGCGAATATATCTTTCTTTCCTCCAGAACAGAGTCACAAATACGATCAATTGCACGCTGCCGCTCTACAGCTAGAACATATTCCATATCATATTGGTAATAAGAATTAAGCTTATTGACCTCTGCTAAAATTTCTGGAAATGCACGTTCCTTATGATTTGCCAAT
>JAATEZ010000222.1 GCA_015655485.1 Lactobacillales bacterium
ATCAAAGTATTAAAAGGAAAAACAAATAGCCTAAATGGCAAAATTTTATTTTTGTTTGAAAGAGGGGAAGAAGGCGGCAACTGTATCTATTATGTCATGAAGGCAATACAAGAAAAAAAAATTTCGATTGATGCCTGCTATGGTATTCATGTGGATGCGACGATCAATGCAGGCCAGATCGGTGTCCGCAAGGGAGTCATAAATGCCGGCAATGTAAATTTTGAAATAAAAATCACTGGAAAGGGCGGTCACAGCTCCAGACCGGATAAGGCCAATAATCCAATGGATTGTTTTTTTGCAGTTGGGAATGCACTGAAAGATATTCGGCAAAAATATATTCAACCGGAAGAACAGCTGACTTATACTATTGCTGCGGTCCATTCAGGGATAAAAAGGAATGTTATTCCCGAGTCGCTTACTTTTTTGGGAACGGCGCGCTTTCATTCGCGAAAAGCAGGCGCTGTATTTAAACAGAAGTTTAAACAAATACTTGAAACGCTGGGAGAATTATATGAATGCCATATCGAGTTTGTTGAATATACAGGTCCCAGCTTTCCTGTGATCAATCAAGATAAAATTACGGAAATAGGGAAAAATGGAATAGAACAGGCTTTGGGAACTGAAGTGATCACTGAAATCCCAATAAGTTTGGGCTCTGAAAGTTTTGCTACACTGGCCGCTTTTTATCCGTCCGCTTTTTTTCGTTTAGGCGTAAGAAATGAACAAAGGGGCATCACTGAGCAGGCTCATCAAGCAAAATTTGATTTGGATGAAGATGCTTTGCCATATGGCAGCGCAGTACACGTAATTTCGGCTTTAAGTTTTTTAAATTCAAATGTTCCAATAGCTTTCACACCTTTTCAAGGGAACGCAGATGATTTTTTAAGAGAAACTTCCCGTCCAGTTCCGCAAAGATACGATAACTAACTGTCAACATCCGTATATCCTATAAGGAAGTGTATCCATGATCAAATATATTTTTAAAAGACTGGCGTCGATAATCCTTGTTTTTTTCGGAGTATCCTTATTGATATTTACTTTGTTATATTTTACTCCTGGTGATCCGGCTCGAATGATTTTAGGTGATGATGCTACAGAAGAGCAAATAGAAAAGCTTCAGGAAAGCATGGGTCTGAATGATTCCTATGCGGAACAATACGAAAGCTATGTCAACAAGCTGATTCATGGCAACTTTGGTGTGTCCTATGTCACTGGCAGACCGGTAACGGGCGAAATTATTTCAAGATATCCTACCACAATAAAGCTGGCAGTTTTGAGTACTTTTGTTGCTGTTCTCATAGCTATTCCGCTGGGAGTTCTGGCCGCAATTTATCAAAATACGTTTATAGATAATTTAAGTCGTTTGATTGCGCTTGTAGGGGTTTCAATGCCACAATTTTGGCAGGCGATTTTGTTGATCCTTCTTTTTTCTATTCAGTTAGAATGGCTGCCCACAAGCGGTTCTTACGGATTTGAATATTGGATTTTACCCTCTTTTACGATTGGTATCCACATGGCTTCAACGATCCTGCGAATCACCAGATCCAGTATGCTGGAGGTTCTGCAGCAAGATTATATAACAACGGCCCGATCTAAGGGAACCAAAGAACGAATCGTTATTTTTAGACATGCTTTAAAAAATGCGCTTATCCCAATAGTGACGGTTGTGGGAATTAGATTTGGTACCGCGCTAAGCGGATCAGTTATAGCAGAATCAATTTTTGCGATTCCGGGTTTGGGGAAGTTGATCGTTGATTCAATCAAATCAAGAGATTATCCAATTGTTCAGGGAAGTGTTTTGCTGATATCAGTGTCCTATTGTTTGATCAATTTATTTGTAGATATACTATATGCCTATATCAATCCGCAAATTAGAGAACAATTGGAGGAATAGGGGAGAAATTTGATGGAAAGAGCTCCATATATCAATAATCAGACACATCTTATTGAGAAAAAATCAAAACAAAAAAATAGCTTATTTTTTCGATTCCGTCAAAATAAAACAGCCGTTATTGGATTATTCATTTTAGTGATACTGGTTATTATGGCACTTTTTGCGGAGCAAATCGCACCGTATAGTTATGAAAAGCAAAATTTGCAAAATTTATTTGCAACGCCGTCTGCAAAACATTTGTTTGGAACTGATAATTTTGGAAGAGATGTTTTTAGCCGTGTAGTATACGGTTCACGCATTTCTCTAGTCATAGGATTTATCTCCGTAGGGATCGGCTGTCTTGTTGGGGGAATTCTTGGAGTGGTCTCTGCTTATTACGGCGGGATCGCAGATCATGTGATAATGAGAATATTGGATATTGCGCAGTCTATCCCAAGTCTGCTTTTGGCGGTTTCATTATCAGCCACCTTAGGGCCGGGACTAAAAAATGCAATGATCGCAGTGGGGATCAGTTCTATTCCAACTTACGCAAGAATCATTCGAGGTTCTGTTTTGAATGTAAAAGGGGAAGATTTTATTGACGCCGCAATTGTTGGAGGAGCCGGCAGCGGTCGAATTATTTTTAAGCATATTTTACCTAATACCATGGCACCAATCATTATTCAAGCTTCAGCAGGAATGGCCGGAGCAATTTTAACTGCTGCAAGTTTAAGTTTCATAGGATTAGGTGTTCAGCCTCCAACTGCTGAGTGGGGCAGCATGATCGCGACCGGACGGGCTTATTTACGCAATGCATGGTGGATCGTAACTTTTCCGGGTGCTGCTATCATGATCACGGTGAGTGCCCTAAATCTTTTAGGCGACGGACTCCGCGATGTATTAGATCCGAAGTCAAAAAAAGGATAGATGAAAAGGAAGATGCTGATGGGTAAAGGAGTAGAGATAGAGGATCTGCTGAAAATCAAAACCGTTACACTAATGAAAGCTGCTCCGGATTTGCAAAATGTTGGTATGGTTTTAAAAGAAGCAGATCAGGAGAAAAATGAGTATCATTTTCTTTTGTACAACTATGATGTGAGAAAAAAAGAGCTGAGAAAAATATTTTCTTTGAGGAAAGATGCTGAATTCTATTGGTTGACGAATAAGGAGTTGTTAATTAAAGATTCAGAGAATGGTCAAGAGACGGTCTACGCAAA
>JAATEZ010000482.1 GCA_015655485.1 Lactobacillales bacterium
AACCGAAAGACCCGTCTCGTTGGCGATCAGATGTGTCAATAAGGCGTAACTGGCAATATTGAAAGGCACTCCCAAAAAAACATCGGCACTGCGCTGATACAATTGACAACTCAGTTTGCCCTCATTGACATAAAACTGAAATAATGTATGACAAGGAGGCAAAGCCATGGAAGGAACATCTTCCGGATTCCAGGCGGAAACAATCAATCGTCTGGAGTCAGGGTTCGATTTTATCATTTCAATCACATTTTTTAATTGATCGATAGTTTCTCCCTTTTTGGTCTGCCAATGCCGCCACTGGGCTCCATAGATATTGCCAAGTTCCCCATGTTTTTTTGCAAAATCCTGATCAGTTAAAATTTTGTGGCAAAACTCATCAGACTCTTTTTTATACATCTCATTAAATCCAGCGTCTACTAAAGAACGGCTGCCAAAATCAGTCATGTCAGGACCAGTATAGTCAGTGCTTTTTATGTAACGCTCAAAAGCCCATTCATCCCAGATATGGTTCTTATGTTCAAGTAAATAACGGATATTGGTATCTCCTTTGATGAACCAAAGCAGCTCGCTTTTAATCAAACCAAAAGGGACTCTTTTAGTGGTCAGCAGAGGAAATCCCTTAGTCAAATCAAACCGCATTTGATAGCCAAAAATACTCTTCGTTCCGGTCCCGGTCCGATCCTTTTTCTCATGGCCCTCCGCGAGTATCTTTTGTCCTAAATCCAAATATGCCTGTTCCATGATTGATCTCCTTTCATTCTCTATTCTTCCATATATTGACTCAAATATTCCCAGCGTGCATATTGCTGCTCCAAAAAACTTTGTTGTTGTTCCAAATTTTCCTGCAGCTCTTGAAGCAAAGCAAAGTTGGAGCTGCTTTGTTCCATTTCTTTTTGAATATCAGCAATGTCTGTTTCAGTATGGGAAATATCAGTTTCTAGCGTTTCCCATTCTCTTTTCTCTTGATAAGTCATTTTTTTCTTGGCAGCAGGTTTAGAAATGGTTTTTCCTTCCGCCGCAACTGTCGATGAGACTAATTTAGCAGATTTTTTTTCGTGACTCCCATTTGATTCGTTTTGTCGAAGGTAATCAGACATCCTTCCAAAATAATTCGAAGTCTGTCCATTGCCTTCAAGAATCAATAATTTTTCCATCGTCTTATCCAAGAAGTAACGATCATGCGAAACAGCGATGACTGCTCCTTGAAACTGCTGGATATAATCTTCCAAAACGGTTAAAGTATCAATATCTAAATCATTGGTTGGTTCGTCCAACAGCAAAACGTTCGGTTGACTGATCAACAATTTTAGTAAAAACAGGCGCCTTTTTTCACCACCGGAAAGTTTCCCGATCAAAGTTCCGTGCATCGACCGGGGAAATAAAAATCTTTCCAGCATTTCTGCGATCCCTACTGAGGAACCATCCTGTTGTTTCACTTCTTCAGCCACCTCTTGCAGATAAGAAATCATTCGCTTTTCAGGATCGATTTCCTCATTTTGCTGAGTGTAATACGCTAAATGAACCGTCTCCCCAATTTCGTAAATACCGCTTGTAAGCTGATTTTTTCCAGCTAAGATATTCAGCAAGGTCGATTTCCCTACGCCGTTGTTGCCGACAACCCCCAAGCGTTCCCCCGCCTGAATCAATAAGTTTAAATTCTTCAGCAGCTGTTTGTCCTTAACAATATAATTGCCGTTCTTGATCTGTAATACTTTTTTTCCTAAACGCTGATGGTCAAAATTAAATTCAACGGACTCCTTCGTATTGACTTGATTTAAATTCCCCTCAAGTTCATGAAATCGATTGACTCTGGCCTGCTGCTTAGTTCCTCGTCCTTGAACTCCAGCCCTCATCCAAGCTAATTCCTGTTTATACAGCTGCTTGCGTTTTTGTTCTTGTTCAATCCCGGTTTTTTCCTGCTCTGCCTTTCCAGATAAATAGCTTTGATAATTTCCTTTGTATTCATGCAGTACTCCAAAAGACAACTCAAAAATACGATTGGTCACCCGATCTAAAAAATAACGATCATGTGTGACTAATAATAAGGCTCCTTGATACTGATTCAAATAACTTTCCAACCATTGGATCGCTTGGATATCTAAATGGTTGGTCGGTTCATCCAACAGCAACAGATCCGGAGCTTGAATCAGTACCTGTGCCAAAGCAACGCGTTTCATCTGCCCGCCAGACAA
>JAATEZ010000267.1 GCA_015655485.1 Lactobacillales bacterium
AAAAGAGAAAAAAGTAAAAATATAACGCAGTCCAAAGTGCCAAAATCCCCTCTTTGTGACCGCGTTATATTTTTGATTTATTTTATCTAATAATTTCCGGAAACAATAACTCCAGAACTTTTCTCGTTAAACGCCGGCCTTTGCCGATATGAGGATAAACATGCATGTGCATGGCCGGATTGAAGTTCGCTTCAATAATACCATATCGGTCAGAATCGCTGGTGGCCGATACCTGTTTATCCGGGATAATCAAATCGATCCCGCAGATCGTTGCTCCCAAAGTTTTCACAGCCTCAATAGCAATTTGCTTATAGCTTGAATCAAACTCATCTGTAACATAAACAGAATCCCCGCCAGTGCTTATATTAGAGTTTTCGCGCAAGTAAACCGTTTGTTCATTTCCTGGAATCGTCTCTGCCGTTAGTCCTTGTTCATGCAACATGAGGGTTTCGATCTCACCCAATTGCAGGTACTCTAAGGGAGAGCGATGATGCGGTCCTCGCAGAGGATCTTGATTTTTGATAGCAACCAACTCTGAAATAGTATGACGACCATCTCCTACTACATTTTCCGGTATCCGTAAAAGGATCGCATGAACTTGATCATTCAACACAAAAAAGCGATATTCCGTTCCCTTAATGAATTCCTCTACTAAAACAGCTTCGTCTTCACTAAAAGCTATTTCTAAAGCTTTTTGAAAAGCCGTTAAATCAGTGCCTTCTTTAAAAATCGAGATTCCCAGTCCATAATTCGTTGACTTTGGTTTCACTACAATACCCTGTTGAGCAAATCTGGGAAAGTCAGCTAAAGCCGTTGCTATTGAGGCGTATTCTCTGCCTTGAGGAACTTTAAAGCCCGCTTTAGACAAAATCTTTTTAGTCACAGTCTTATTAGACATGATCAAAGGGACGATATACGTATCTTTGCTGGTCATATTTGCATTTTTTACATATTCGACATGATTTTTATGCCGCAGTTTTAAAAAATGATCCGCCTCGTCCAGAATTTCAACAGTGAGCCCTCTTTGAATAGCATCAAATAGTAAAATTTGGGTCGACAACTCCATTCCTGTAAACCCGGACAGCTGGTAAGGCTTTACTAAAGCCATTTGGCAATTCTTCAAACCATTGGTTACTCCAAGCTGAAGATTTGAGATCCCTTGATTTTGCTTTGAAACCATTTGAGCTGCCAGTGTATTTTCCGGATGAGCAAATCTGTCGATCATTTTCTGAACCAGCGCTTGATCCAAAGAATCTGCGGATATTTTTTCCAGCATATCAAGCATCCCAGTTAAAACATTTATTCCTTCCGCTTTGTTCTCTGTCTGAGATTGCGGATGCTCCAAAGCGACTTGCTTGTTTGCGGCATCTCCTTTATCGATCAATTCCTCTGACGCAACTTTTTCGTTGTCAAGCCAAAGCATATACATTAAAAAAAGATGAATAAACCGGCAAGTTTCTTCCGTGATCCCATAAGGGGCAAAAGGATCCAGATCAATGTTTCGCACTTCAATATAATGAACGCCGTTTTCTTTTAGATCCACTACTCGTTTGCCGCCGCGCAGCCGAACCGGAGCATAAAATTCTTTTTCTTCAGATAAGACTCCTCTTTCCACCAAGCTGTGGATGTCTGCAATGTAGCTTTCAATACTCGCATAAGAAACCTTTACATCCTCATGATTCGTGTAACCATACCGACTATTGCGAATACTGCGGACCGGCTCTTTCGGATGATCTTCTCCGACAAAATAGCCCTCTTCTGAAACTGGTGATGCTCCAAACAAATAAGTGATCATCCAGCGATATCGAAGGTAATTCCGCGCCACTTTCAGGTAAATAAATGTTCGTAATTTTTCGATTGAAGCAAATTTATTTTGATTTTTGAATAATGCCTTAATAAACTGCGGTGAAAATTCGAAATTATAATGAATGCCGGAGACCATCTGCTTTCTTTTGCCATAGGTTTTAGCCAGATAGCGCCGATATAAAACTTCTTCAAACTTGTCCAGCTTAGCTATTTGGATATCTTCATCTTTTACGGGTAGTTCCGGCGGCATGCTCAATGGCCACAATATTTCTTTATTTTCCAGCGATCTCAAAACAACATCATGAAGAGCAGCTAAATATCTAAGCACTTCTTTTTCATCCTGTACCACTGGCGTAATGATCTCCATCTGTGTTTCACTAAAATCCGTCGTAATATAAGGATGATAACTGCGATTACCCAAAGCTTTCGGATAATCGATTTGGGATAATTTTCCTTTTGGGGTCACTCGCTGACTCTCTTTTTCGATGCCTAAACGCATTTCTTTAAAAAACACCTGGACCTCTTTTTTACATATATCCTTTTGGATTTCACTCATCGCGTCAACCTCATTTTTTAGTCTTCATTTATTATACTAGATCCATGAAAAAAACAGAATCATTCTGCCTTCATTTCATCAGAAAATCTAAACAAAATAGAAATATAAAATTAGATTTTAATTTTCACTTTGTTTAAATATTCTATCTCTTATTCATTTTAAGAGAAAAAAAGTGCGAATGAGATAAAAACCTTCTTTATTCTCACTCGCTCAACACTATAAGAAAAGCTGAACAAGTCCGTTTTGACTTGAAACAATAAAACAGGAAACCTTTCAACGGTGAACACACTGTTAATTTTTCCTAGTTATTGCCGACGAGTCAGACTTGTGAGGCCAGACATCAAAAAACATGAAATCCTTTATAGCAAAATTTGGCAACGATCCAAAAGATATAATACTTTCTTAACAGCTAAAAAAACATTCATGCAGTCAATTACTGTCAAGATTCACATTCTGATTATTCTTGCGGTTCGGAAACAGTCGGATCCAGCAGCTCATTAAACAGTCCATAGACAAATTCGGTTGGTTCAAAGATCTCCAAATCATCCAACCCTTCTCCCAGACCTACAAGCTTTACGGGTAAATGCAATTCATTACGGATCGCTAACACGATCCCGCCTTTTGCTGTCCCATCAAGTTTGCTTAATACCAATCCAGTGACATCCGTTGTTTCCTTGAACTGTCTTGCTTGTACTAAAGCATTTTGACCCGTTGTAGCGTCTAAAACCAATAAAACTTCTTGCGGGGCCTCTGGGATTTCCCGTTGGATCACACGCTTGATTTTTTCTAATTCCTTCATCAAATTAACTTTATTTTGTAAACGCCCGGCAGTGTCGACCAATAGAACATCTGCCTGTTCTGCTATAGCTTTTTCGATCGCATCATAGACCACCGCTGCCGGATCTCCGCCTGCTTTCCCGCGCACGACCTCCACACCAGAGCGTTCACCCCAGACGAGCAGCTGATCGATAGCTCCGGCCCGAAAGGTATCTGCTGCCGCTAAAATGACTTTTTTTCCATTATTTTTCAACTGATAAGCCAACTTGCCAATACTGGTAGTTTTTCCCACTCCATTGACTCCTACAAAAAGTATAACAGTCAGCCCGTCTTCAACCATGTTCAATGAATTTTGTTCGTCCGCTCCTTCTGATTCATACATGGAAACTAATTTCTCAATGATCGCATTTTGAACCTCGCCGGATTTCTTTACGTTACGCAGCTTGACTTCCTGACGCAGCTCTTCAGTGATTTTGATTGCTGTGTCAAAACCAACGTCGGCACCAATCAAAGCTTCTTCCAGTTCATCAAAAAAATCTTCATCTACAGTCCGAAAATTCGCAAACAGTTCATTCATTTTTTCTGAAAAAGTTTTTCTAGTTTTTTCTAGACCTTTCTCATATTTTTCGGTGGTTTCATCTACCTTTGTTTCTTCCTCATCTCCAGTAAATGCTTTTTTTATCTTATCGAAAAAACCCATGTCCAGCTTCCTTTCTAACGATTCAGGCATTCAATATATATTTTTCAATAGCTTCCGCTACCCCGTCAGCTTCATTATCAGCGGTGATGAACTGCGCCTGCTGCTTTACTTTCTCAACAGCATTGCCCATCGCTACACCGACTCCTGCATATTCGATCATCGATAAATCGTTCTCTTCATCTCCAATCGACATGACTTCATCGGCTGTGATGCCCAGATGGCTGATCAAAGAATCAATTCCTTTCGCTTTAGAAACACTTTTTGGCAAAATCTCTAACAGACAGTTGCGCGATTTAACGATTTCAAATCTTTCATAGCAAAAGGCTGGAAAACTCGCCAATTGCTGGTCCAAATATTCAGCAGCGACAGCAACCACCATTTTATTATAGATATTTACGCTGTTTAGTTTATTCACATTTTCATGCAAATAATCCATAGCGGGATTGAGTTGAGCATAAATCGACGGATAGCTTGACGGAGCAGGCTCTACATGATAAACAACATTCATTGATAACACATCTAAAGGAAGGGATAAACTGTTAGTCACCTTATAAACTTGACCAATATCCTCAAATTTCAAAATTTCTTTTGCTAAAATATTACCCGTTTTATTTTGCTGGACCAAACCGCCATTAAAAGTAATACTAAAATCTTCTTTTCCAAGCAATCCCAGCTGGTCAATATAAGTCTCAACAGATTTTAAAGGTCTGCCGGTGCATAAGACCACTTTGACTCCTAATTTTTGAACTTTTTTTAAGACAGTAAAATTTCTTTGTGAAACTTTCTTTTTTGCATTCAATAACGTTCCATCTAAATCTATAGCAACTAATTTGATCAAAAAATGCACCTCCTGTTTTTCTAAGAAACTACACCAATATCTCCGCGTTCATTTACTTCTTCCAAGCGAACTGAAACGATTTTCGAAACACCGGATTCTTGCATTGTCACTCCATACAGCACGTTAGCCGCTTCCATGGTTCCTTTACGATGGGTCACGACAATAAATTGTGTATCATTCCCAAAATGGCTCAAATAATGGCCAAAACGAGCCACATTGGCTTCATCTAACGCTGCTTCTACTTCATCCAGGATGCAAAAAGGTACCGGCCGCACTTGGATGATAGAAAACAACAGGGCTATAGCTGTCAACGCCCGTTCTCCTCCAGATAACAAACGCAAGCTTTGAAGCTTTTTCCCCGGCGGCTGCGCTTCGATCTCGATACCTGTATTCAATAAATCTGAAGGATCGGTCAGACTCAATTCAGCATATCCGCCCCCAAACATTTGCGGAAAAACAAGCTTGAACTTTTGCCTGATCGCTTCAAAAATCTCGCTAAAACGAGTTTTTACTTCTTCATCCATCTCACTCATCGTTTCAAAAAGACTATTCTTAGCTTCTAGCAAATCATCTCGCTGCTCCGTTAAAAAAGAATTTCGTTCATTCACTTGATCATACTGCTCTACTGAAGCCAGATTGACCGCCCCCAGTTGATCGATCGATTTCTTTAGGCGTTGAACTTCTTTGACGGCAAACTCTACATCTGACGGTGCTTTGGATTGAGCTTTGCCTGCTTCATAAGTTAAACTATATTCTTCCTGCAGATGCTGCAAAGCCGTATCCAGACCAATCTCTGCACGGCTTTTTACCACTTCTTCCCTCGTTTTTTTAGCTAGAAGGTCCTTT
>JAATEZ010000191.1 GCA_015655485.1 Lactobacillales bacterium
ATAACTACAGGACAGTTTTTTCAGCTTTTGTCTATCAAGCATCTAATTTGTATAACCAGCTATCCGTACATTAAATAGGAGGAGAATGAACTTGGTTATTGAAATTATCCAATCGTCAATCCTGCTTCTTCTCATTCCAGCAGGAACATTTCTAATCACATGGCTAATTTGTAAAATCTTTAATAGCAAATGAACAATGTAAATTCTGTATTAAAATGATCTTTTATGATTTTTTATTTCAAAAAACGCTATTATTCGCAAAAAAAGAAATACACTACTGCTCAAAAATGGTAAAATAAAATTGATCCGGATTTCCTTAAAACGGCTTAACAAGCATAAATCATTTTTTCTATCTTTGAAATTGCTTTGAACAATATGGTCGAATTCATAGTTGAAAATGTGAGTAACATATAGAAATATTGCTAATATAAATACAGAACTAATTTCATATATTGAATATCTCCAAGGCAGTCAATTTTTTTAATATAATACTTAGTCTAAAAAGAATTTCATCATGGATATAATAAATTGCCTGTTATAAAGTGGTGAAACTCGACCTACAATCATAATAAGTGAGTTGACATTATAATGAGCGATATTGATCCCAATTCCACTTCCGGTATTGAAATTATCTATACTGACAACAAAAACATGCCAGTCGAAGAAAAACAAGCATTATATAAAACGACCAATTACTATGACAGCAATGGTAAAATAATAAAATTCAAAATTGAAATTCGTTTTTCCCTAGATCAAGAATGGTAACTTCTGTGTCTGCTTTCATCGACTGTTTTGTCATTTCTATAACAGATTTTCGGCGCACTGCCCGCTACTCAGCTTTATTCCTTTATACCTGCTAACCATGATGAGCGGGGAGGCAACTCTTTTTCAGCACTAGTCACATCCCTTGATTAAAATTTTTCAGTCTGGAAAAACTACTTTCGAGGTGATAATAATGACAGACTCTGAAAAAGAAAAAGCCAAGAAAGTAAATGATTCGATAGGCTATGGCCCGAATAACCCCGAACCCGCCGAATTTAAAGAAACAAATGAGGCAACAGACTCTGAAGACGCTCTGCATGCAGCCAGCGAATATATCAATAAGAAAGATTAATTTTTCCTAACCAGTTAACTATTTCGAGAACAGACTGTCAGCGAAATCCAAGATCAATACCAGTGATCTTGGATTTCACCTTTCCAAAAACAATCCAACTTACTGCACAGTTATATTTTCCAGCTGTCAATCGCGCTGAGTGCAAATTCACTGAGAAAGCACTTTTGCCTTTCTATCATGAAATACTGGGAATAAAGCTCAATTTACATCAAAAAAATTGGCTACAAGCTGCAAAAATCATCGTCACAAATAAAATAAGCCCATACCCGGCACTTTAACCAGGTACGGACTTTACAAAATTCTCATTTATTTTAGACAATAAAAACTCCTTATCCAGCTTAACTAGTATAAGGAGTTATTCTTTATCATCAAATGTTATCGTCTTTATCAGAGAACTGACAAAGTGTTTGATAATTATAAGGTTGGATAAAAATCAATCCAACTAATGTTCCAAACAAAATCGCTAAAACAACCGTCAGTATCATGTCATATGCGCCACCTTTGTTCGTAATATATGTATTATTAAGAATATTCTATTCTTTCATGATAATTCCTGCCGAATTTTATAATAAAAAAATTTTCTCTCTCATTTGCCAAAATACTTGCTCTACACCATGAATACTTACTGCTATATTTAAATCGCCAACAGCTGGTCACACAAACTTTTAGACCCGTTATTTCGTTTCTTAATTATATGCCTTTAAGATTTATCCAATTCCTCTTTTATGAATTGGAAATTTCGGTATTTTTTTATGACTTCTTTTTATTGAAAACGGTATACTAAGCCCAGCGGATGATATTGCCATACGAATAATATTATTTTCCCGTCCTATCCCCACCACACGCTATGGCTGTTTACCGGCCATCCATGAGCTATATGGTTAAAACATGCCGGGATTTAGGGCCC
>JAATEZ010000118.1 GCA_015655485.1 Lactobacillales bacterium
ATAATTGTTCTTGTCGCTATTGCTTAAAGTCTAAGATGCCTCATTCAGCTCTTCAGTGTCCAGCTGTATGAGGCAGACTTTTTCGGCAATAGTTCAAGAAACGATCCGCGATAAAAAGCATCGCTATAATTGTTCTTGTCGCTATTGCTTAAAGTCTAAGATGCCTCATTCAGCTCTTCTGATTAAAAACGCTGGTGCTGTGCATAGGTTGGAGGCGGGCTTCGGGATCGATGTAGCGCATGGCATTATTGACGGCCGTAGGGGCTTCGCCGAATCCGGATGCAAGTAGTTTTACCTTTCCTTCATAGGTGCAAATATCACCGGCAGCAAAAACACCAGGGATGTTGGTAGACATATCGCTATTCACCATTATTGCTTTTTTTTGTATGTCCAATCCCCATTCGTTCATAGTTCCAATAGAGGAAGTAAAACCATAATTGACAATAAGATGGTCCGCCGTAAGATCTTTTTTGGTCTCCGTTTGAACATTCCTCAGTCCGACGTTGGTCAATTTTCCTTGATCATGACTGATCGAATCAATGATAAAAGGGGTCAAGATCTCAACTTTTGACTGGCGCAAAAGTTCGACACTGTGTTCATGACCTCTAAATTGAGGACGCCTATGGACTAATTGAACGGATTTGGCCACGGATTCAAGCATTAAGGCCCAGTCAATCGCAGAATCTCCACCGCCGCAAATAATAACGTTTTGATTTTTAAAAAGAGCAGGATCCATGATGTGATAATGGACTGAGATTCCTTCACAATTTTTAGCTCCAGCCAACTCTAAGCGTCGGGGCTGAAAAGAACCATTGCCTGCAGTAATGATCACAGCTCTGGAATAATGAACGCCTTGAAGAGTTTCTAACCGAATAATAGCATCCTTTTCCTGCTCTAAATAAAGAACTTCTTCTTCTAAACAGATCGTGTGATCAAATTTATTGTTTTGCTTAATAAGATTTTGAATTAAATCTAGCGCCTTTATTTCCGGAAATCCAGGAATATCATAAATTTTCTTTTCTGGATACAGCATGGCTAGTTGCCCTCCAAGCTGAGGCAGACTCTCAATGATTTTTGTTTTAGCTTTGCGCATTCCGGCGTAAAAGGCAGCAAATAAACTCGTTGGACCACCGCCAACAAGAGTGATGTCATAAATATTTCGTGTGTCCAAAGGGTTTTTCCTCACATTCTGAAAATTTTAGGTTAGAGGAGAATTTTTTGCTTCAACTGAATGTTGTGGATTTAAGTTGAATGAGAACTATCCTCAATTAGTAGTATAGAGGATTTTTAATAAAATTAACAGATTAATGAACTTTCTCAAAAAAATCTAGCTTATTTTTGGAAACTTCGCTATGATGTAAGAGAATAATGAATAGGAGGGATTTTTTTATGACAACTTTTCCACAATTGAATCTGCAAGAAGCCAAAGGCCAGATCGCTGTTATTAAAACGAATCATGGGAATATCAAAATAAAACTGTTTCCAGAGGAAGCGCCTAAAACAGTAACGAATTTTGTTGAATTAGCTAAAAAAGGTTACTATGATGGGGTGATTTTTCACCGAGTGATCCCTGATTTCATGATTCAAGGCGGAGATCCGACTGGAACAGGAATGGGCGGAGAAAGCATTTATGGTGAAAAATTCGCAGATGAATTTTCGGCTAATGTCTTTAACCTTCGGGGAGCATTATCTATGGCTAATGCAGGCCCAAATACCAATGGAAGTCAATTTTTTATTGTCCAAAATCAAGAAGTCGCAAGCAGCATGTTAGCGCAGCTTAAAGATGCAGGCTTTCCAGAAGAAGTCGTAACAGCTTATCAACAGGGCGGAACCCCATGGCTTGATTTTCACCATACTGTCTTTGGTCATGTGATGGAAGGCATGGAAATTGTGGACGAAATTGCTCTAGCACCTAGAGGCCCCCAAGATAAACCTGTGGATGATATCCTTATGGAAACTGTTGAAATTTTGGAACAATAAAAAACAATTTATAGATAAAGTGGGAGGAATTCAAGATGCTTTATGGTGGAATTGAAGCAGGTGGAACAAAGTTTGTCTGTGCTGTTTGTAATGAAGATTTGGCTATCCTTGAAAGAGTGAGCATTCCTACGACTGTCCCTGAGGAGACCATGGCACATGTCTTTGCGTTTTTTGATCAGTTTGATTTAGTCACTATCGGTGTCGGTTCTTTTGGTCCAATTGATGTCAATCCGAAATCGGCGACATTTGGTTATGTAACTAGTACTCCTAAACTGGCTTGGGCCAATTACGATTTTGTCGGTTCCTTGAAAAGGCGTTACAATATTCCGGTTGCGTGGACAACGGATGTCAATGCTGCGGCATACGGTGAATTAAAAAAAGGAGCCGCCAAAGGAAAAGACAGTTGTATTTATCTGACTGTTGGGACTGGTATCGGTGGCGGAGCAGTAGTCAATGGGCAAATATTGTCCGGCTATGGTCATCCTGAAATGGGACATATTCTCGTTAGGCGGCATCCGAATGACCATTATGAAGGAAAATGTCCTTATCACAAAGATTGCTTGGAGGGGCTTGCGGCAGGACCGGCGATCGAAGCGCGCAGCGGGAAGAAAGGACAAGATTTGGTTCCAGAAGATGATGCTTGGAAGCTTGAGGCATTTTATCTAGCACAAGCCTTAGTTGACTATACTTTAGTGTTGGCTCCGGAAATTATAATATTAGGCGGAGGAGTAATGAAGCAAAAACAGTTGTTTCCATTGATCCAGCAGTCTTTTAAAAAACAAATTGCTGCTTATGTGGCTACGCCTTCATTGGAAGAATATATTGTGCCTTGTGCTTTAGAAGATAATGCAGGAATAACCGGCTGCTTATTATTAGCTTTGGAAGAAAAATCGGGTAAATAATACTAAAAATAGATTCTTTTTAAGCCTCTCGTCATATTTGACCCGAGACATAAAAAGAATCTTATTTAGTGATTCTAGCGGAAAGCCAATTCAATCCTGTGCAGGCCTTCAATTAGAGTTTTCTTTGGACAAGCAAGATTTAAACGCAAATGATGAGCGCCTTGTGGTCCGAATGAACGACCTTGATTGAGGACCACTTTTCCCTTATGGATAAGCAGGTTTTCTAATTCTTTATCCGAATACCCTTCAGCTTCAAAGTTGAGCCAGACTAAGTAAGTTCCTTCAGGTGTCATGACCTGAACGTTAGGAAATTCAGTCTCAAAAAAATCTTTTACTATTAAAAAATTATTCCAAAGATATTCCATTAATTCATCCAGCCAGCCTTCCCCTTTTTGATACGCGACCTGTGTCGCAACTAGACCAAAGGTGTTGATCTCATTTTGACAGTTGCGTTTTTGGCTGGTTATCAATTTTTGGCGATAGTCCGGATTTTCTACAAAGATCATGGAATTTTTGATGCCGGCCAGGTTAAAAGTCTTTGTTGCGGCCGTTAAAATTATAGAAAAATCTCGGAATTCAGGATCTGCGTTGTTGAAAGTAGAAAAGGAAACATGGTTGTAAATCAAATCTTGATGGATCTCGTCACTGATCAGGATGACTTGATGTTTTTGGCAGAGCTTCCCAAGCTGATTTAATTCTTGCTTAGTCCAAACACGTCCTCCTGGATTTTGAGGATTGCAGAAAATAAACATTTTTATTTTTTCTTGAATGATCTTTTTTTCCATATCGGCAAAATCCATTATGTAGTGGCCATTGCTTTCAATCAGTGCTGAACGGATGAGCCGGCGCTGATTTGTTTGAACAGAGCGGGCAAAAGGATAATAGACAGGATCGTGGATCATTATAGCGTCATCTATTTTGGTTAATGCTTGGATGCATTGGACAATGCTTGGGATGACACCCGGAGAAAATAAAATAGCCTCTTTAGGGATCACATACTTGTTTCGCCGTTTTTGCCATTCTTGAACAGCCTGATACAGTTCGTTGCTGGGATCAGTGTAACCAAGTATTCCTTCATCTACTAGTAAATGAAGTTGCTTAGCAATAGGTTCTGCCATTTTAAAATCCATATCAGCCACCCACAAAGGCAATAAATCTGGTTCATGGTAGGTTTGCTTGATACTATCCCATTTAACACTATGTGTATGTTCCCGATCATAAACGGAATCAAAAATCGTCATATATTAGTCAGGCCTCCTAAGGTTGCAACTATTTATTATAGGTATATTACAATAATAGCACAATAAGTAAGAAGGTTGGACTTAAAATTCTTTCTATTAAGCAAAAGTTAAAGTATAATATCTTAAGAAAAGAGGGAAGAGAATGGAATATTATATTGGTGCGATCATAGATGGGGAAATAACCGGGATCCAGCCTTATGGAGCCTTTGTCGCTTTAAATAGTACAACACAAGGACTGATCCATATTTCAGAAGTCAGACACGGATATATCAAAAATATTAACGAAGTTTTACAAATTGGAATGAAGGTCCAGGTTAGAGTAATCGATATTGATGAGTATTCACACAAAATCAGTTTATCCATGCGAGCGTGTGAAGAGCATCCTCATAATTTTCCAATGATCCATAAACATAAAAGGTACTTTACAAATAAATATAAACGTATTGGTTTTCAAACTTTGGAAGAAGCTTTACCGGATTGGACACATGAGGCCCTGAGAATTCTATCAAAGAAAAAAAACTGATTTTTTTCTGAAAATATGATATTATTAACTATATTCAGAATTTCAAAAATATAATTGGAGTGTAAAAGGATGACCAGTCTTAAAGTAGCAGGAACGGTTATGTTGAACAGCACAGATGGTGTGAAAAAATTCTTAGTTGAAAAAATTCGACCCGGCTATAAATTTGTGACAGCTGAAATCAGTAATGAGAGAACTGGCCTGGCTTGCATATTAGAAGCACTCAAAAATGATGCAAAAATCGATGTGAGTAAGATTGGTCTAGTTGAATTGGCAAATGCGCACGTGATGGATGGTAGTATCCCTTTGTTTGTTTTTGAAATGGATGAAGAAAGTGTTGGTGAGGAATTACAAGAAGATTTGTTTGTATGGGAGACACCAGCTACATTAAGAGAAGTACTGGAAAACTATGAAATTAATGGTGTACCATCTTTTCAATGATAAAAAAGGTGAATAGAGCAGGAGATGGATGAGGGTTTTTTCCCCATCCATCTCCTGCTCTATTTAAAAACAAATAAATGGCATTTCAAGCTTTTTTTAGATTCTAAGTCAAAACTTATATAAATTAATGAGTTAATAAATTTCACAGTAAAAGAACATTTGTTTTTGACAAAAAATTAATCAGAAAAATATAAAAAAATCATTGACAGATGGAAAAAAAGTATGATAAACTACATAAGCTATCAGATAAGAAATAACATGCAAAGTAATGTTTTTGTTATTTTTATTTGAAAATAAATCAAAAAACTTGTTGACAAAAAAAACACGAGATGGTATGATTTATAAGTTGCTGCAAGGCAAACAAGTAGACCTTTGAAAACTGAACAATGTAAGACGAACCAAATGTGTAGGGCGTTTTTACGCAAGTAAAA
>JAATEZ010000464.1 GCA_015655485.1 Lactobacillales bacterium
CTACCGTGAGCGGATCCTCTGATCCAAAAAAATCGTAATTTGTTAGTTCTAACGGAATAAAAAACCCGCGTCACTCTGCAATTTTTCGATAATATAAGTGTTAGCCGTAATAGCTCCGTTTTCATTTATAAAACGTTCGAACATTCTTACTCCAGTTTTTTGAGCAACGGCTTTTAAATCTTTTGATTCAACAATCCCAAAGGAAAATAGAGCTTCCATCGTTTGTAACGATAAGATACCGTTGTTATTAACCACTTCCGCACTAAGACTTTTTCGAGTAACAGATTCTATCGTTTTAATTTTTTGAAGATTATAACGCAGTTCATAAATAACTCCGTCTACTTCAAATTGGCCTGGAGCCAGCTCATTTTGTTCTAATCCTGTTGTTTGATCTTCTGCCATAATATGTTTTCCTCCTAAGTTCCAAATAAAAAAGACTAGCTGTTTAAACTAGTCTTTTCCTTATTTTTTACGCTGCCGTCACTGTCACGTTGCAGACCGCTGTTTTTTCACCATCTATGGTAGTTACTGTGATCTTAGCAGCTCCAGTTGCAACGCCCGTAACTGTTCCATCTGCCGATACGGTTGCTTTTGTCGGTGTATCACTAATCCAAGTCACGGTATCATTTCCGGCATTGGCCGGTGCGATTGTGGCAACTAATTTTTCACTAGATCCAACTGTTAATGACAAGGTCGCTTTATTGAGTGTGACTGCAGTAACAGTCAGACCTGGCATTTGATTAGCATTGGTACCAGCTAAATCAACTAACGCTCCCATTCCTTCAAGCTTAATTGAGTAAGTCATCGAATCATCAAAGGGGGCTTCAAACGAGTAATCCGTTACAATGGCTAAGCCACCAAATAGCCCCTTTACATGTCTGGTATCAATGACTTTGATGCACACTGGATCATCGCCATCAAAATATTTTCCTAACTCTATATGTGATTCATCATCGAGCACATAGATACCATCATTATCAATGGTCCATTCTTTCATACCGCCGATTTTCGATTTCCAACCACCTTTGTTATCCTTTGAGGTGATTTCGATCGTATCTTTAGACCGATTGATTTTTAAACCTTGCTGTCCAGCAATAGCCAATAATTTATCGCCTGTTGAATTAAAGATCGCCAACAAAATATCCTTGCCTGCGATTGCTTTTGTTGCTGCTTGCGAGAAATCGCAATAAAGTTGATTTTCAAATGTGTTTGTTACATCTGCCATAATATGCTTTCCTCCTAAATTTAGATTTTCATTTTAAACCCGTACGCTATATCAAATTCGTAATTCATGACCGCGTGCTTGGATCCATCTTCATCTTGAACAATTCGTTGTAATCCTTTTGCATCCTGACTGATCAATTCATAACCATCCGGTAACTCAATGGCTTCCGTCATCGCTTCCTCCAATTTTTCTACGAGAGAATAAATCGGTGCGGATGACTTTTCGCACATCGCCCAAGCATGGATCACAACTTGATAGCGTTCTTTGAACATTGTTTTGGTGTTGATTGGTAATTGCTGAATGATCTCCGGATGATAGTGAGGAAGTGCAGCTCCATCCGGAATGATGTCATAACATCGTTCCTCCGTGTTCTTTTCAACCAGTTTTATGACTGCCGCAATCACTTTGGTGAAGCTAAGTTTCTGCATCATTTATTCAGTTCCTCCTTAAGAGCCTGACCATATAATGGGCGTTCAGCATCAACATTGACTTTCAAATAATACTGGCCAGGAACAAATCCACCGTTCTTTGTTCGATGACCATATTCCACATGAGGTCCATAATCTTTCACATAGCCCATTTCATCATCTGCGTAAACTGCAGACATCCTCAGCTCGTTTGTATTAACTGGCGTTCCACCTTGCTTTTGGGAGCGTGTATAGATACTGCGAACGCTAGCCCTACCAACTTCTTTAAAGTCAGTGTTGCCTTTACGGATAAGAGCCTGCTCAAGATTACTTATTTCTTCCTCGTTCCAATCAATTTTGAAAGTATTCGTCATTTTTATTCACTCCCCATAAATGGTGACAACTAGAATGCGCCAACGATCATCGTCCGTTCCTTTGATGTCTCCAACTTTATAGCTGTTTTCTTTTCCGGTATCATTCAGCGTGATATAATTGGCTTTTCTGACATCAGATTTCTTCGCTTCCGTTATGATTTTTCGTGATGTCTTGGTAACATTTCGAGTATCCAGAGCAATTTCTTCAGCTGTCCAGGTACTCAAGCGACCGGTACATTCACTAATAAGTTTCAGTTCCGTGATATCATTGCCAAGTTCATCACGTTCCCCTGTAGCTACCTCTGCAAAAATCTTTAGTGGATAGAATCTCATAAGAAGAACACCACACCATCATTCGCATTTTCCTCTTTTGCTTTCATTTTTTTATAAAGAGCAAATTCCTGATCATATTCATCCAAAAATTTCTCTACGAAAGAAATTGAAAAGGTGTCTACTCCTTCCGAAACAACACCTTCTTGTCTTCCTGTTGAACGATTGAACATCGCTATGACAACTTCTACAGCAATTGAATTCAGGCGATCCGGAAATTCCGATTCTTCTACTCTTAAAGCAATCCGGTCAGTCGCCGTTTGAATCAATTCCTTTGCAAGAGAAGCAGTGATATCAGGTTTACGAATTAAAACTCGATTTAGAATCACTTCTGCATTTGTTGCGATCTCATCAGCCATGAGCTTGCACACTCCTTTATTCGCCGGTTCCCGCTGCAGGTACAATGATTGATGTTTCAACCACTCCATCAGAGATTTCAGCAAACAAAGTGGAACCGCTCAAAGCTAACGTTTCAACAGATGCATTCTTAGTATTTGGAGTGTGTACCACACCAATCAAACCAGAATCATCTAAAGTCAAATTCAATTGGCTACCCAAATCCCCTTTGGCAACATCATAATAAGCAAACACCAAATTTTCAACGGCGGTCGTATAGACTTTCCCTTCCGGAACATCATCAAACACAACAACATTTTGATTCACAAAATTGGTTAACAAAGTAAAGCCATATTGAGTAGAAGTAACCGCAGATACTTGAGCATCGCCTAAAAATTCAGCCACATCCATTGGATTCACAAAAGAAATATAAGAAACGTTCCCTTTGTTTTTAAAGAACTGGCGAGCTTTAGCCCATCCTTTAGAAATAGCTTTTTGCAAAGTAGCTGCTTCCTGCTTCGTTGGCGCAGCAGCAAGATAGGTAAAGAAATCAGCCTTTACTGCAAGCTGCAGTGTGCCCAAGACTTCATTATCTGTATCATTGATTGCTACATCCGCTCCGTGAGCTAGGATAGCTTCAGCAGTTGCTACTTTACGTTCTTTGTTAAAAGGTATCGTGTATTCCTTATCCTTTTTCTTTTCAACTTTCGTTAAAGGGATATCTTCCCCTTCAGCTGCTTTTGTAGCTGGGCGAGTGGTCGTAAACTTATAAGTAATGATTTTTTGATTTTGAACTAACGGCAATTTGCGAGTAATTCCCAATACATCTAATAGTTCTTGAATAGAGAACGAAAAACGATTGACAAAATCAACGGACTTGATATCTCCTAAATCTGCTGCCTGTGTTTGATTTGCTTCTGTAGCAAACCGTTGTAAATTCATTTTGATTTGTTTTTTAGTAAGTTTCATAAAATTATTTCCTCCAATTATTTTTATTTGTTTAATCCGAATAGATCAGGATGGCTTGCAATCAATGCTTGCCGTTTTACGTTATCCTTGATCTTCATGATTTTTTCTTTGGTCCATTCATCTTTAGCCAGAGCTGGCGATGTATTGACCTTTGGTGATTTTCCGGTGTACTTGTCTTTCAATAAATCTTTTTTGATCTCTTCTACCATAGAAATAAAATCTTGCGCTGCTTCCTTCGTTGAATCTGCATCCTCACGAACTAATCCGGCAACTACACTGTCACGAATGGGGATTTTGGTTTCACGAAGCATATTCGAAACTTCTTTAGACATTGCATTTACAGCATCTTTCTTTTCAAAATCAGCTAAGCGCTTTTCTAATTGTTTCAAACGTTCCGTTTCACGCTCTTGAGCATTCATTCCTGCCAGACGTGCTGCTTCCTGCCGCTGTTTCTCGGCTTTTTTCTGTTCGCGAGCCACACGTTCAGCGACTAAACGATCAACATCTTCCTGTGTGAATTGTTTTCCACTCTCATTTTCTGAATCATCTTGAGTATCATCAGTATCTTGTGCACCAGAAACATCCTGATTCTCTTGAGTGTCGTCAGCTTGAGCTTGTTCCTCTCCATCAGCAAAAGTTTGTAGTTCCCATGGTAATAAATTTATTTTTTTCATGTTCAGTAATTCCTTTCCTTTTTAGAGTCTTGTTTGACTTTATATGCCTTGCGCAGTTTCAAGTCATAAGCATGTTTTGGACATAATAAAAAACCTAGCGACTACTAAGCTCCTAATTCAAATGGGCTTATTGTAAGGCCCTGTTCCTTTCTCAATTGCTTTAAAAATTCATCTTTATAAACTACAATTTTGCACTTTTGAATAGGATCCCAAATTTCCATTGTTTCCCTCAAAATTGGCTGACATATTGGTATTCCTGCAGCGGCTGCTGCGGGAGCATCTGGCGGTC
>JAATEZ010000005.1 GCA_015655485.1 Lactobacillales bacterium
AAATAAAAACGTTTTTATAAAATCGAGGATGATGCCAGTGAGTAAAACAACGATCAGAGATGTAGCGAAGGAATCAGGGTATTCGATTGCTACCGTCTCGAAAGCCTTAAATGGTGTAAATGTTGTCAGACCAGAAACAAAAAAGAAAATTGAAGCAGTAGCGACTCGACTGCACTATGTTCCAAATCTCATGGGCAAACAATTAAAATCAGGTCAAACCAAAATGATTGGCTTTTATACGAAAAGTGTTGCTGGTCCTTACTTTAGTAATTTGGTTGAGGCGATCGCCAGAGAGGCTGAAAAAAACAATTATGGCGTAAATGTTTTTATTGCTACAGACAAACAAATTGTTTTAAATAGTATCATGGGAAACATCGTTGATGGGATCATTGGATTTGAAGATTTGATCACAGAGGATGATTTAAGAGCTATGGAACATGAAAAAATAGCGGCTGTTTTTGTAGACCGGAATATTGCTAGTGAAACAATGGGAAGCGTAGTCTTTGACTCCTATAAAAAAGGTTATGAAGCGGCAGAATATTTGCTCCGGCTGGGACATAAAAAAATAGCTTTTATAGCAGGATTCAAGGGAGTCTATGATAGCGATGAACGCCAGCGGGGCTATAAAGACGCTATAGAAAAACATGGATTGATTTACGACACCGCATTGATTTTGCAGGGATCATTTGAAGAAGAGGGCTCATACAACGCTGTTCGATCTTTTATGCGAATTCATTCTAGTGAGATTCCGACAGCTTTTTTAGCAGGAAACGACTTAAGTGCGATCGGTGCGATTAAAGCCTTAAAAATAATGGGGTATGATGTACCAAAAGATATCAGTGTGATGGGATTCGACGATATTGAGGTTTTAGAATATTTTAGGCCAGGCTTAACGACCATCCATAATCCTATTGCCAGGCAGGGAGCGTTGGCAGTCGATCACCTATTAAAATTGATCCATGGACAAGAATCAGGAAAATTTTATCAATTGCAGGGGGAACTGGTGATAAGAAATTCGGTATCTGTTCCTAAATATTGATTTTTTATCAATATTCCCCAAAAATAAAAACGTTTTTATTTTTGGAGGCGAATCTATTATAGAGTAGAAAAAAAGGAGGAAATGGCAGGTGGCAAAAGAAAAAATAAATGAGGTTAAAGATTGCTCGATAAAAGAGCGATTCAATCATTTTTGGAGAGACTTTGCGCAACAATGGCAGCTTCAAACGATGGCGATACCAGGGGTCGTTTATATGATCATTTTTAATTTCATTCCGATCTATGGTCTCACGATCGCTTTTAAAAATTATACGGTCGTGGACACAATCAGCAATGCTGAATGGGTCGGCTGGAAAAATTTCGATATTATTTTAAATGACAAGTATTTTTGGCAGGCGGTAATCAATACGATCGGTATCAGTTTTTTAAAATTGGCTTTTGGTTTTGTGCTGCCGATCATTATCGCGATTATGATTTACGAGCTGCGCGACAGTGTTTTTAAAAAGACGATTCAAACGATCTCTTATTTGCCTCATTTCCTTTCTTGGATCATTTTAGGCGGAATGCTGATCACGTGGTTTTCATCAAATGGGATGATCAATCAGCTTTTGGATCTTTTGGGGATCCAAAGTCAGCAAAATTATATGTTAGATGTAAATAAATACTGGTGGATCGCCGCTTTGTCCGATGTTTGGAAAGAAGCCGGCTGGGGAACAATCCTTTATCTTGCGACCATGTCAAAAATTGATCCAACTTATTATGAAGCTGCAAAAATGGATGGTGCCGGCAGGATCAGGCAAGTTTGGAGCATCACGATCCCGATGATGAAAAATATTATCTCTTTGAATTTCATTTTATCCGTCAGCGGTTTATTAAATTCGAATTTAGATCAGACATTGGTGTTGATGAATTCACAAAACCAGCCGAGAGCCGAAGTCATTAATTCGTATGTGTATCGGGTTGGCTTGATGCAAGGGGATTTTTCTTATGCGACTGCGGTTGGACTGGGTGTTTCTGTGATTTCGGTCATTTTATTAGTCGTTACAAACTTAGTCACAAAAAAATTAAACGACAATCAGTCGGTTTTGTAGGGGGGGAAACTTATGGAGAATAAGAGTTTCAATAAGCATTTACTAAAAAAGGATCAGCAAAGCCATGTTGTGCAGGATAAAGACAGTAAAATCTTTAACTTTTTCAATGTTTTATTACTGCTAGTTTTTACGATCGTCATTGTTGTCCCCATTTGGAATGTTGTGGTTTCTTCGTTTGCGTCAAGTACTGCGCTAGCTAAAGGAAATTTTATTTTTTGGCCTTCTGAGCTTTCCTTTGATAATTATAAAGCCGTTTTGAATGATCGATCTATTTGGCAGTCCTTGGGGGTATCGGTAGCTAAGACAGTTATTGGTGTGCTGACTCATACGACTTTTTGTGCCGTGATCGCTTATGCTTTAAGCAAAAGAAATTTGAAAGGACGCGGCTTATATTCAACCATGGGCATTGTTACCATGTTTTTTTCAGGCGGGATGATCCCAATCTACTTATTGATCAAGTCATTAGGTATGCTGAATTCATTCTGGGTCTATATTGTTCCAGCATTGTTCAGCTATTACGATGTGATCATTTTAATGAATTTTTTTCGCGATGTACCGGCGTCTTTAGAAGAATCCGCCAAAATCGACGGAGCCAGTGATTGGAAGGTTTTTTCCAGTATTTTTGTCCCTTTATCTAAACCGGCGTTAGCAACGATCGCATTATTTCATGGAGTTTGGCAGTGGAATGATTTTATGACGGCTAAGTTATATATTACCGACAAGGCTCTTTATCCATTGCAGATGAAATTGTA
>JAATEZ010000023.1 GCA_015655485.1 Lactobacillales bacterium
CGACCTTCAGCTTGTCGTTGTGCTGGTCGAGACTTTAGCATTGGCAGTGATCCTGCTCTGAAGCTCTGAGTTTTCACCGTTGCCATACTTCCCAAAAATCCCGATCAGATTTATCGCGATCACAAGGAGAAATAAAGCTCCTATTAACTTTTTAACTAACGGCCATTGCTGGATTGTTCCAATTTTAAGCTCTGTCCAAAGATTTTTAAATTTCACTTTTTGGAATGGTTTTTCGATAAAGCGATAAGAAAGCTCTGAACAAATAAGAATCAGCACAAGTTCGATCGCCGCATGCAGATAAGGATACTGTGCCAGATTAGTGATTTTAGCTTCATAAAAAATCATCACCGGATATTGATACAAATAAATTCCGTAACTCCGCTGACCTAAATAGGTAAATACCGGATTTGTCAGCCAACGATTTAAATCCGCTCCCGGATGAGCCGTAATGGCAATCAGGCAAGCAGCTATTAAACTATATAAAAACATGCCGCCATAGTAAGTGAAAGATGTTTGAGAACCTAGAAAAAGAAGGCCTAAAATCACTCCGAAAAGTGCGAGCGCTCCGGCAATATCAAGAACACGGCGGGCTAATTCAGACACATTTTTTTTCAAACGCCGGCTGGGCCATAAAAATGCAAGCAAACAGCCGATCCAGAGAGAAAAAATTCTCGTGTCCGTTCCATAGTAAACACGACTGGGGTCCATGTGCGGAGTATACAAAATCGCCATGACTGCTGCCGAAGCGACAGCTAAAAATGAAAGACCATAAACAAAATAATGCCGCTTGATCAGCTTTTTTTGTTTCGCAGCAATTTTTAAAACAAACACTAATAATAAAGGCCCAAAGAAATAAAACTGCCCTTCGATCGCTAAAGACCAGATGTGCGTAAAAGGTGATTCATTACCAAAATGAGCAAAATAGGACTGCTTATTAAAAATTTGCCACCAGTTATTTAAATAGGTCAAACTGCTCAATAAGACCCCCCGAATGTGATCTAAAAGATTCCTCTGAAACAAAGTCATATACGTGATCGTCACTAAAAACATACCAGTCATGGCCGGATAAAGCCGTTTCAACCGCCGAACATAAAACCTTTTCAAATGAATAGTTTGATCCTTTTGCCACTCATGCAATAAGGACTCAGTAATAAGATATCCCGACAGACCGAAAAAAACGACAACTCCCAGATATCCTCCTACCATTTTTTCAGGAAAAAGATGGTATAAAATCACACCAATGACTGCCAAAGACCGAATCCCATTAAACCCGGTTATATATTTTTTCGAAAACTGATGGTTCGTTTCAAAATTATTTTTCATTATCATTACCCCAGACAAAATTAATAAATAGAATGTTTAACAATGCATCTATAACTATAATTGTTTTTGTCATTTATTACAACAATATTTCGTAATTTTAACAAAAAAATTACAGAATATGTTAAATATTTCATCCAGACTCATTCAATTCATCTCTGTTTATTTTTTTAAAGGGATGAGACCAAACTCTGTGAGTTTTTCAGTCTCATCCCCGAACTATTTTGCTTAGTATCTTTACTTCAATTGACTGCTGTGAGTGATATTTTCTTCTACATAAACCTTGTGCCACACCATAAAAGTCAGGACCGTCCAAATCTTACGAGAATTATCCTGCTTATTAGCACAATGATCCGCTAACAATTGCATGACATAATCTTTGTTGATATATTGATCTGTTGGTGAATCTTGTATGATCGAAACAGCCCAATCGTGCAGCTCATCTTTGAGCCAGAATCGGATCGGTACCGGAAAACCCAGCTTTTTTCGATATAAAACATGTTCCGGCACAAAGGATTCTGCTGCTTTACGTAAAATATATTTCGTAGTACCATGAGCGATGCACATATCTGACGGAATAGTTCGGGCAAGATCAAAAACTTCCTTATCGACAAAAGGAGTCCGCAATTCTAAGCTTGCGGCCATTGTCGTCCGGTCGGCATTCAACAGCAGATCCCCCACTAACCATGTGTGGATATCAATAAACTGCATCCGATCGATGGGATCATAGTTTTGAGAACGCTGATAATATTCTTCTGTCACTTTTGCAAACGGCTGCGCAGGATCATAATGCTTCAATAGTAATTTTTTTTCATTCTCATTGAAAATAAAAGCATTGCCGACAAAACGTTTTTCCATAGGAGTCGTGCCGCGCTGAATAAAACTCTTCCCTTTGACTCCATTAGGTAAAAGCTTCGCAAAGCCTGAAAGCATTTTATTGATTGGTTCAGGGATGCTTTGAAATATTTTTAATGAATTTGGTTCATTATAGATGGTATAGCCGCCAAACATCTCATCGGCTCCTTCGCCGCTCAATGCTACTTTGCAATGCTTGCGGGTCTCTTCCGCCAAAAAGAATTGCGGAACCGCAGCAGGATCTGCCAGAGGATCGTCCATGTGCCAAACAAAACGCGGAAATCCCTGCATAAATTCTGCAGGAGTAATAAGTTTACTCACATTATCCACACCTAATTTCGCTGCCGTTTCTTTCGCCACATCGATTTCACTGTATCCTTCTCGTTCAAAACCGACAGAGACTGTTTTAATGTCAGGATTAAACTGACGAGCGATAGCCACAATGATCGAAGAATCTACTCCGCCAGATAAAAATGAGCCGACTGTCACATCCGAACGCATATGCTTTTCCACACTGTCAAAAAGAACTTTTTGGATTTTTTCA
>JAATEZ010000084.1 GCA_015655485.1 Lactobacillales bacterium
AAGTGTCAGTGTTCATGATGCGATCAAAACCGGATCAGATCAAAGAGATCAGTATATAGAAAATTATCGGCGAACCTTAGAAAACCTTGGTGAGAATGGGGTGAAGTTGGTATGTTACAGCTTTATGCCGATGTTTGGCTGGACCCGGACTAAGTTGGCTAAACCAAAATCAGACGGTTCCACAGCAATGGCGTATGATTTTGATGTGATCAAAAATATGCAGGCGGAAGACATGTTCGATTTAATGAACAGTCAAGCGAATGGATTTCTTTTGCCGGGATGGGAACCAGAAAGATTAAAAAAATTTCAGGTAGTCAAAGAACAATTTCGAGGGATTACAGCAGAACAGCTTTTTGATAACTTAGTTTACTTTTTACAAAGTATCATGCCGATTTGTGAAAAATATGCGATCAAGATGGCCATTCATCCTGATGATCCTGCATGGGGAACTTTTGGAATTCCGCGCATCATGAAAAATAAAGAGGATTTAGTCAAGCTTTTAAAAGCAGTCGACAACCCTTATAATGGTGTGACTTTTTGTTCAGGATCTTTAGGATCTGATCCTGACAATAATCTGGTCGAAATCATCCAAACAATTAAGGATCGCATACATTTTGTCCATCTAAGAAATATTCAACATAATGGCTATCGCAGCTTTGAAGAAACTGCTCATCTGTCATCTGAAGGTTCTTTCGATATGTTTCAATTGGTTTCTGAACTTCACCAGGTTGGATTTAACGGCATTATTCGTCCTGATCATGGCCGCACAATATGGAATGAGAAAGCGATGCCGGGCTATGGCCTTTATGATCGTGCTCTGGGAACTGCCTACCTGCAAGGGCTGATTGAGGCTGTCGAGAAAAATAGTTTCAAATAATTAAAAAAACATTTTTTAAGAATAGACTGCTTAAATCTATCTGAATTTCTGTTTATAAAATCATCCGGGAAATAGGCAGTTTTTAATTGAAAATAATTACAGAAAGAAGTTTGTTGAATGGATAAGATCGAGATAATCAAAAAATTGGGCGAAGAAAAATTAGTAGCGGTAATCAGAGCGGAAAGCAAAGAAATGGGAGTAAAAATCAGCAAGTCAGTTATAGCAGGCGGCATCAAATTTATTGAGATTGCTTTTACTATTCCTAAGGCAGAAAAGGTCATTGAAGAATTGGTTGAAAATACTACCGATCCTAAGGTCATCATTGGTGCCGGTACCGTATTAGATGTTGAAACAGCCCGTCTGGCTATTCTTGCTGGTGCTCAATTTGTTGTTAGTCCGGCATTTGATGAACAACTGGTCAAGTTAGCCAACCGGTATCGTGTTCCTGTTATCACTGGAGCATTATCTCCGGCAGAAATCATCAAGGCCATGGAGCATGGTATTGATGTTATTAAACTATTTCCCGGGGAGGTTTATGGACCCAAGATTATCAAGAGCCTTAAAGGGCCATTGCCGCAAGGTTTGTATATGCCTACCGGAGGAGTGAATCTAGAGAATGTAAAAGACTGGCTGGCTTGCGGGGCCTATGCAGTTGGAACAGGCGGCGGCTTGACTGCAGGAGCCAAAACAGGTGATTTTACTGCCATAACAAAAGAAGCAGAAAAATTTGTTAAAGCAGTCCATGGAGAGCAATAATTTTTGATGGTGGAGTATAAAGTGTAATAGAAATTACTGTTTACAAATGTCGCCAGAATAATAGTTTATAAATGGGAAAAAGATTGAATCAATGTAAATTTGATTCAATCTTTTTTTGATATTTGTAAAAATCAAATGAGACTGAGTCAAATTGACAAATCAATTTTGGCAATCATTTAGCCAAGATTATTTTGTGGAAGGCAAAAACTTCGGCTTATGGAAACGCTTGACAAGAATTCTTGGATGATTTATCATCGGCTATAGTTAGTTTAACGAATTAACTAATAGAAAATTTTATTGGAAATAAATTATAGCGGGGAGAATTTGATTATGTATCATGAAAAGTTGGATCCATTTCCAGATAATTTTCTTTGGGGAGCCGCTTCAGCAGCGTACCAGATTGAAGGAGCCTGGAAGGATGATGGAAAAGGGCCATCAATTTGGGATACTTTTTCTAAAATTGAAGGAAAAACTTTTGAAGGAACCACTGGAGACGTCGCGATCAACCATTATTATCAGTTCAAGGAAGATGTGGCATTAATGAAAAAAATGGGGTTAAAAGCCTATCGTTTTAGTGTTTCCTGGTCGAGAATCTTTCCAGAGGGAGAAGGAAAGATCAATCAGGCCGGACTAGATTTTTATGAAGCGCTTGTTGATGAATTGATCAAGAATGATATTGAACCATTGTTGACTCTTTATCATTGGGACCTGCCTCAAGCATTGCAGGATAGATACAATGGTTGGGAGTCAAGAAAAACAGCAGAAGCATTTGTAAATTATTGTCGTGTATTATTTGAAAGATTGGGACATAAAGTAACCTATTGGATAACTATGAACGAGCAGAATGTTTTTATTTCACTTGGTTATCGATGGGCTGCGCATCCGCCAATAATAAAAGATTTGAAGCGAATGTATGAAGCAAATCATATCGTGAATATAGCGAATGCCAAAGCGATAACATTGTTTCATGAGGTAGTGCCCCATGGTAAAATCGGACCCAGCTTTGGCTATGGGCCAGTCTATTCATTGACAAGCGATCCGCGAGATGTATTAGCGGCCGAGAATGCAGAATCGATCAACAATAGCTGGTGGTTAGATGTTTATTGCAAAGGAAAATATCCCGAATTTGTATTGAAACAGCTGGGGGATAGGGGTTTAAAACCAACGATATTAAAAGAAGACATGAAAATTTTAGCTTCAGCCAAACCAGATTTCTTAGGAATAAATTACTACCATGGCGGAACAGTCAAACGGAATAATATTGAATGCAAAGAAGATCGCCAGGATAAGAAATTTTCGAAAGTAGATCCTTACTTGATGCAGTCGCAAGAAGATCCAAATCCATCGCCGGAAATGGCCATGTTTTCTTCAGTTGAAAATCCATATTTAGAAAAGACAGCCTGGGAATGGGAAATTGATCCTGTAGGTTTTCGAGTGGCTTTGCGAAGAGTGCAGGCAAAATATGATTTGCCTATTTTAATAACAGAAAACGGTTTAGGGGCTGTTGATGAATTAACCGCAAGTGAAGAAGTTCATGATACCTATCGTATCGAATATTTGCAGGAACATTTATTAGAAGTACAACAGGCAATTACAGATGGAGTAGACATTATTGGTTATTGTGCCTGGTCATTTACAGATTTATTGAGTTGGTTGAATGGGTATAAAAAAAGATATGGCTTTGTCTATATCAATAGAGATGATTTTGATGAAAAAAACCTGGCTAGAATTCCTAAAGACAGCTTTTATTGGTATAAAGATGTGATCCAGGCTAATGGAGCTAATTTGTTATAATGATTTGTCTAGTCTTTGATATTCAAAAATTCATCACAAAAAGAAGAAATTGACTCGACTGTCTATTTTTGGATAATGAACTTAGTCATGATTTTTTTGATCATCCATAAGTTGGGGGAAATAAATGAAAAAAATTTTGATCGTAGATGATGAAGAAGTGATCCGGGATGGATTAACTTATTTGATAGATTGGGAGTCTTATGGTTTTATCATTCAAGATACTGCCAAAAATGGAGCGGAAGGATTGGAGAAAATAATCGAACTCAAACCCGATATAGTTATTACGGATATTCGTATGCCTCAAAAAGATGGATTTAATATGATCGAGGAGGCAAATGCCAGAGGGTTCTCTTTTTACTCCATCATACTTTCAGGTTATTCAGAATTTGAGTATGCCAAAAAAGCTATTAAATTGGGCTTTATGTCTTATTTGTTAAAGCCCATCGATGAAGATGAGTTGATTGAGATATTGAAAAAGATCAATATTGAAGAACAGAAAAAAATTTCAAGTAATAGACAGAATCAATTGATGAATAAAATATTTGGCGATGATGATCAGGGATTACCTGAATTTTTAATGATAAATTTGTTCCGTTTTGAAAAAAAACTTCCTAATCAGGTATTTAAGAAATTAGAAAATTTGAATTTAACGATTGTTTCTTTAAAACATTATCAGCACACTTATTTAGTGGTACTGAATAAAGAGGAAGATTCTCATCCACTAGATTTAGATCCGTTTTTATCATTGCCTATGGAAATCATTTCTTCCGGTTGGGTCGACTGCCATCAAAATCTCAGTGTTCTCTACTCGGAATTAAATTATTTGGCAAGAATGATATTTTTATTTCCTGATCAATTTATTTCACCCAATCAATTGGAAAAAATCAAGACAAA
>JAATEZ010000370.1 GCA_015655485.1 Lactobacillales bacterium
GCTTTACAAAGTGAAGCCTACCGGTATATTGTCCAGGGCTTCCGGGAATGGCTGTCGACCATCGGCTATAATAATGTGAGCGCAACAGAATTAATTGCCATGATTAGGAAATCAGCCCAATCACCAAAAATATTTCAAGGCCGCAATTATGCAAGAATAGTGGATGCGGGAAAAATAATAGGAGTAGATGCAATCACTGGTCAAGAGACTTCTATATTTACAATTATTACAAATAAAGTCGGCGATTTAATAACATCGTTTCCTGGACGCCCTGGCAGATAAAAAAAGAAAAATGGCACTTGATATTGTTGTTAACGATTCTCACGGAAAAATAGAAAAATCAATATCGCTTTATATAGATGATTATGATTTCATAATGGACAAAATAGAGCATAGCAATATTTTTCCTTTGTTAAAAAAAATATTTTCAGATTATTATGGAGATGGTGAGGTTTATTTGAATGAGCTTGAATGCTTGAAAAAAGAGGTTTTAATTTTCGATGAAAAGTTTCGATCTGTTTATCCCAAAACAATAAGTGATTTCATAGCTATTTTTTTAAGTATTATAGACTATGCAGTGACGAATAGGAAAACGATACAACTTATTGGAGATTGAGTTGTGACTGAACTGGGTTAAACTATTACTGAAGCATCACGAGTAGGCCTCAGCCTAACGATTATTTTGTAGGTAAGAGTTCTTTGAATATACATTTATCCGAGCGCCAGCGAAAGTGTGTTCGGATAAAAAAGGGGATGGTAGGTATTATCCGTTCGGGCTTAGTATGGTCGGGATTAGTAATAAGGCGATAAAGAGCAACTATGCTGAGAATAAGTACAGATACAACAAAGGATCAGAGCTACAAAATAAAGAGTTCAGTGATGGTAGTGGGTAGAGCTTTACGAGACTTAGTTGCGGAGCCTTGATCCTCAACTGGGGAGATGGTGGCAGATAGACTCGAAGCCAACGGAGGCGGAAAGCCCATACTCTGCAATGGGGAATAACCCAATTTTAAACAATGATCCGTTAGGAGATAGTGGAATAGCACCTACCTTACTAAGATATCATCCCGAACCGGCTGTTCCAAAATCTAAGGATGGTGATCAAACAGGTCTGATAAGAAATGCCACCTCTGATGAGTATAGTGAAGATCCATTGATGAGTATAGTGAAGATCCATTGAGGGCTGCAGGAAAGGATGTTCTTCAACTTTTTGCTGACCTTCTCGGATTGAATGAAGTTGATAACCAAAGTGCCAATGTTCGGCAAAAATATGAAAATGGCACTCTTAATGCTGGAGATTTTGTTACAGCCGGAGTAAAAATTGGTTTCGCAACGACAAAAGGGGAAGGAGTTCCTAATGAAGATCTTTTACAGGGAGGACAGCGATTGCCAAATGAGGATTTGTTGTATGCTCCCGGAAAAAGAGGTCAGGTACCGATTGGATCGGATGGACATCCAGTAGAGTTGCATCACACTGATCAGACATCAGAGGGACCAATTGACGAAATGACACGAACAGATCATCGGCTGGGTGAAAATTTTCAAAAAAACCATAGTAATACAGGAGGATCGTCTTCAAATATTTCTCGGCCAGAATTTGGCCCTTTAAGAGAGCGACATTGGGGGACGGAATGGGATGCTGGTCGCTTTATAGATTTGCCTAAAAAGCCAACAAAATAATATGCAAGATTTTTATCAACAGTTTACCAGCGAAAAATGTGAGAAGTTTTCAGTAATAGTTGAAAATGATGGCCGCGTTTGTTATGGATATTTATTATTAGATGAAAGAATTATAGGAGATGTATGGCTTTATAATCAAATCGAAACACCTATTTTAGCGGACTGGGATACAGGAGCGAAAATGCCATTTTTAAATTCAATTGTTTTTTCTAAAGACAGTGATGATGTTTTAAGAATATCCAATAATGAAGACGTTGCTGTTGAATGGATTTTCAAAAAGAATAGTTGTGATTTCGATAAAGCGAATGTGCGTATTAAAGGGAGGATCGCGGCAATATTAAAACGGGATTCAAAACCAGGGTGGTCTATCAATGCAAAAAGCGATGGTCCGCTTGCAAA
>JAATEZ010000025.1 GCA_015655485.1 Lactobacillales bacterium
AAAAAATAAATATCGGAAATAATTCTTTATTGAAAGCGCTTGAAACATGAGGGTTAATTTGGTATATTATAAACCTAAGCAAATTACTAAAACGTTTTTGCTTATTTTAGGTAAGGTTGATTATTTTAGGAGGAAAACAGATGGAGAAAACAATGAAATATTTTTCAAATAATCCTTGGAAAATTGAAGAAATGCGGTTTTGCAAGAAATATTTAGGCAAATACGAAGCCATTTTTAGTTTAGGAAATGGTTATATGGGACTGCGATCAGCAACAGAAGAAAAATATTTAGGTGAAAAGAGAAATACATTTGTTGCGGGAACCTTTAATAAAGCAACAACTGAAGAGATAACAGAATTACCTAATGTTCCAGATTTAATTCAAATGACTATTAGAATAGACGACGTTGAATTAGATTTAACTCAAGGGGAAACTTCCCATTATAGTCGATGTTTAAATTTTAAAAGTGGTGAATTGACAAGAAAATTTGTTTGGACGTATGAAGATTTGAAATTAGAATTTGAGTTCAGGCGCTTTGTTTCCTTTGAGCGTTTACACGTATTAGGACAACAAATTAAGATCAAGAATTTGGGCAAGAAAAGGAATCTGAAAATTATTTCCGGGATTGATGGACAAGTAACGAACAGTGGAAGTCAACACTTTACTGAAGGTGAAAAATCCTACACAAACAACAAGTTTATTCAAATGACCTCCACAACGACGGAATCAAAAATTTTTTTTGTTTTGTCAACTGTTCATCATTTTTCTGCAAAGCAAGTAGATTCAAGAATCGAAATGTCGCGTAGACGGATTTACAATCGTTATTGTTTCGATCTAGCTAAAAATGAAGAAGTAGTTATTGAAAAACTGTCTTCAATCTATACAAGTATTGATAAAGAGCTAGAAAGTAAAACCAAAGATGACGTACAAAAACTGGCTTTAGCTGAATTAAATGAAATCGAAACTGCCGGTTTTGAAAAACTTCTCAAAGAATCGACCAAGGCATGGGAAGAAAAGGTTTGGCAAATTTTACCTGTCACAATTGAATCGAATGATAAAAAAGATCAATTGGCCTTGAATTTTGCCAAATATCACCTCCATATAATGACCCCGGCCCATGATGAACGGATGAACATCGGAGCAAAAGGACTGTCCGGTGAAGGCTATAAGGGTCATACTTTTTGGGATACAGAAATATTTTTGCTGCCATACTTTACTTTTACGCATCCGGAAATCGCTAAAAGTTTAGTGAGTTATCGTTATTGGGGCTTAGAAGGCGCACATAAAAAAGCTCTTGATAATGGGTTTGTCGGGGCGCAGTATCCTTGGGAGGCGGCTTGGCCGACATCTGGGGAAACGACGCCGATTTGGGGTGAAGCGAATATTGTCACAGGAGAATCGACGAAAATTTGGTCTGGTTTTATTGAATTACATATCACAAGTGATGTCGCTTATGGTATTAAACAATATTTAGATGTGACGGGAGATCAGAAATTTGCGGAGACAAAAGGATATGAAGTGATTTTAGATACAGCAAAATTTTGGGCAAGCCGTTTGGAATGGAATTCAAGAGAAAATCGTTATGAAATTACTGATGTTATTGGGCCTGATGAATATAAAGAGCATATTGATAATAATGCTTTTACAAATTATACGGCGCATTGGAATATTAGTTTAGCCTTGAGAATATGTGCGAACCTTAAAAAAAATTATTTGGATGTGTTCAAAGAATTAGATAAAAAAATGAATTTAGCTGAAATTTATCCGCAATGGCAAGAAAAAGTTAGAAAAATATATTTGCCGAAAGCGAATGAAGCTCAGATTATTCCGCAAGATGACACCTATCTTTCTAAAAAGAGTATTGATTTAGTTAAATACAAACAAAGCAGCCAAGTCGGAACGATTTTTCATGATTACACTATAGAACAGATCAGTGAGATGCAAGTGTCTAAACAGGCAGACTTACTCTTGTTATTATTTCTTTTCGAAGATCATTTTTCTAAAGAAGAAAAGTTGAAGAATTGGGATTATTACGAGCCAAAAACACTTCATGATTCCTCACTTTCATTATCAACCCATGCAATCTTAGCGGCTGATTTAGGAAAAAAAGAATTATCATACAGCTTGTTTGAGCGGGCAATTGATATCGATATGGGTGAAAATATGAAGAGTTCTGATTCTGGCATTCATGCAGCTTCACTTGGTGGGATCTGGGAGATGACAGTTTTAGGTTATGGTGGTATCCGCGTCATCAATGAAGGGTTAAGAATCGACCCCCATTTGCCTGAAGCTTGGACGAAGTTAAGTTTTGGAATTAAATGGCGAGGAATTGATTTAAATATTGAAGTGTCAAAAACGAAATTAGCAGTACGACCAGCAGAAAAAGTTCCCCATTTAACTTTCACAAGTTTTGGGAAAGAATATACTCTTGACCATAATATTCTGATTGAATTATAGTTTAGCAAAATAAAAAGCCGTCAAATCAGTGGCGGTTTTTTATTTTGTGTTTTGCTGCCGAATCGTTCCATAATATTTGCTAAATTAAATAGATCAGCACTTGATATAATTAAACTGCTGTGGGTTAATTACTTAAATTATGCAGGAGAATCTTCAGGTCCCCCACATCGAGAAAATGAAGAGCTGTTGATCAACTTTGAGAAACATTTTTTGGTGAGAGAGGATTCCTTTAAGTTTTCAGTAAATCAAGATCGGCAGCAGCGCTTGAAAATTTCTTAATACCTGGTTTTTTGAACAAAAACAGACCGTTTTTATAAGAGAATACAAGTACTATTGATATTTTTTTTAATTCTGTT
>JAATEZ010000107.1 GCA_015655485.1 Lactobacillales bacterium
CATGAAGCTGGACACTGAAAGGCTGAATGAGGTGTGTTTGGCTTTGAGCAAATTAGAAAATTTGAGAAAAGATGTATTTTATCTTTACGAAAATTTATCTATTTGCCGATAAGCCAACCTCATGAAGCCGGCCCCAGAAAGGCTGAATGAGGTGTGTTAGATCTTGAGCAATAGCGAAAGAAAAATTATAGCGATAGAATTATCTGGTATCGCGAATTTATTCTTGAACTATTGCCGAAAAGATCTGCCTCATGAAGCCGGCCCCAGAAAGGCTGAATGAACCCGTTTAGCTTGTGAGCAAAATGCCTTTTCTTCCCAAATTTATTTGGTGCTATGTATCAATGAGGGAACGGACATCGGCGAGCTTTAGTATATGTGAAAATTTATGAGACTTTTCATAGGGATCTCGTGGCTGACAGAATAGTTATTTTTAGCAGTAAAAAGGAGGCCGACTCATCCATTTGAATGAATGAGCCGGCCTAAAATACGAATAAACGGCGGGTCAAAAGCAGCTTTTTCGGAAATAATCCGAACTATCCGGAAAACATGAAAAGCTATTTGCAGATAGTTTGTTTTATTTCTCGAAACTGAACACTTTTGACCCAGCCTCTTTTTCTAAAAGAGAGGAGAAAACAGATGGTTTATGTCACGAAAAAATCAAGACAGGCTTATTTATCAGGAAAAGAGTATTTAGCGGATGGGGTGGCCAGTTCTTTTCATAAGGCCGCTGTGGAAGAATATCCGCTTGTTATGGCACGCGGAAAAGGTTCGAAATTGATCGATATCGACGGCAACGAATATATTGATTATGTGGCAGGCTTTGGTCCGATGCTTTTAGGATACAACGCAGAAAAAGTGAATGAAGCTATAAGAGAACAGCTTAAGCGGGGAGCGCATTTTGGTGCTCCGACTGAACAGCTCTATGAATTAGCGCAAAAGCTGGTAAAAATCATTCCCTGTGCGGAAAGAATTTCCTTTCAAAGTTCAGGTACCGAGGCGAATATGCATGCGTTTCGTTTGGTTCGAGCTTACACGGGAAAAAAGAAAATCATTAAATTTGAAGGACAGTATCATGGTTGGTCCGATGAGCAAAAAATCTCGATTTCCGCTAAAGATATAAGTGAGCTGGATGAGGATCCAAAGAAAACCAGGATCATGGATACTGCCGGGCAAAGAAAAGCGGCGGCTGACGATATCATTATTGCCCCATGGAATGATTTAGAGTATGTGGAAAGAATTCTTCAAAATAATCATGATGTGGCGGCGATCATTACAGAACCAGTCATGCTTGATTCCGGTCCGATTTTACCAAAGAAAAATTATTTGGCCGGCTTACGAAAATTGAGTCGGGAGTATGGCTGTTTACTGGTTTTTGACGAGGTGATCACAGGGTTCAGACTGGCCTTGGGCGGAGCACAAGAATATTATCAAGTCATTCCGGATTTAGCTGTTTTTGGCAAAGCGGTCGCAGGGGGCTTTTCTTTGTCTTTGGTAGCAGGTAAAAAAGAAATCATGGAGTTGGGCCATCCTTCCGGAACGTTTAATGCCACCCCGATCGCTGTCGCTGCTGCTGTGGCGACTCTGACTGAAATCCAAAATGACGGCTTTTATCGGGATTTAGAGAAAATGAGTCAAAGATTGGCTCAAGGAATCATGGATCTGGCTGGAAAACATCATATTTCAGCATTTTCGACTGGCTTAGGAGGAGTATGTCTGCTAAATATGGGGATCCATCATTCACCTGAAGATTTTCGGGATCATCTTAGAAATGCTGATCAAAAAAAGTATAATGATTTGGTTTTCAGACTTAAACTTAATGGAGTCCGCTTTACTCCGGAACGCGGCAGAGAATATGTCTCGAGTGCTCATACGACACAGGATATTGACGCGACTCTATCTCAGATTGAGAATGTATTCAGTGCCTGGGCCAAAAATTAATTCATCGGTTTCCGGCCTTTATTTGTTGTTAAAAATCATTGGTTGCTATATGATTAGAAAGTAATCAGGCCGCTTCGACCGAAAAAATGTTAGAGAAGGATAGAACGATGAAGACGATTGCTCGTATGGAAAAAATTCATAAGGATCAGTATGTGGTTGAATTTTCATTAGGAGAGAAAATAACCATTTCTGAAGATGTTTTGGTTCAATATCGATTATATAAAGGAATGGAATTGTCAGAGGAAATAATCGCCAAAATGCAAAAAGCAGCGTCTGTCGATCAAGGACTTCAAAAAGCTTTAAATTATTTAAGTTATCAGCTGCGCTCAAAAAAAGAAATAGAAGTATATTTAAAAGGAAAAGAAGTTGGTACAGCGAATCGTTTCACAATTTTGAAACGACTGGAGGAGCTCAAGTTGGTAGATGACAAAATATATAGCGAAAGTTATGTGCGTACGGCCATGAGGACCTCAGACAAGGGACCTATCGTCATTTCGCAGCAGCTAAAAAAAAGAGGCTTGAGCCAAGAGAATATCGATCAGGGATTAAGTCTTTATACACCAGAACAGCAGCAGGATGTGGCTTATAAAACGGCTGAGAAAGCTCTGCGTCACTATGGCAAATACAGTCATAAAGAGTCTTTGCAAAAATTACGCACTCATCTCATGCAAAAAGGCTTTGTCAAAGAGATCATTGATGAAGTTTTGGCGGCATTGCCGATGGAGAAAGATTTAGATGAAGAATATGAATTACTAGTCAAACAAGCAGATAAAATCTGGCTGCGGCAGCAAAAATTATCTTTTGCTAAAAGAAAGGCCAAAGTACAACAAAGCTTATTTCAAAAAGGTTTTGATTATGAATTGATCCAGCAGTATATCCAGGAAAAGGAACTTTCAGAAGATGAGGACTAAGCAGGGAGAAAATGAGAAAAAAAAAGGGAGCAAAGAGCCTTTATTGCTTCCTTTTTCATGGAATAAAGAAAAAACCGCCGATTTTCAGACGGTTTTTTTAGATTGGTATGATTTGGAGAAACGTTCTTTGCCATGGCGGGAAAATCAGGATCCTTATCAGATATGGATCTCGGAGATCATGCTCCAGCAAACGCGTGTAGATACAGTGATCCCTTATTATTACCGCTTCATGAAAAGCTTCCCTTCGATAGAGGATCTGGCCAAAGCGCCAGAATCAAAATTGTTGAAGGTTTGGGAGGGTTTGGGATACTATTCCAGAGTACGCAACTTACAAAAAGCGGCGCAACAGATAGTAAGTGATTTTATGAGTAAAATGCCGGACACTATGGCGGATATTCGTTCTTTAAAGGGAATCGGTCCTTACACGGCGGGAGCAATCGGCAGTATCGCTTTTAACTTGCCTGAGCCGGCGATAGACGGCAATGTGATGCGAGTCGCCAGCCGTTTGTTTTGTATTGATGCAGATATAGCTAAAAGTTCTTCCCGGCAGATTTTTGATTTTTACATGCGGCAGATTTTGTCGACGAATAGACCAGGTGATTTCAATCAGGCGCTGATGGATCTGGGTTCTGCTGTGTGCACTCCCAGTTCACCCAAGTGCGAAATATGTCCGATCCAATCATTTTGTCAGAGCTATGAAGAAGGAACGGTCACACATTTTCCGGTTAAGTCAAAAAAAACGAAAGCCAAGCCGATGTACTATGCCGCCTTCGCGATTGAAAATGATGCCGGCGAGTTTCTGCTGCGGCAGCGGCCGGAAGAGGGTTTATTACGCAAAATGTGGACTTTTCCATTAATTGAAATTTCAAATGAAAAATATGCTGAGCTGACAAAAATGATGCCGCCGATCCGTCATAAACAAAAAAATATAGGGGGAGGACAACTATCCTTGTTAGATGTTGCCGAAGAGGCATCCGCTTATTGCGCGGCAGGAGCGGGCGCTGACTTTGATTTCTTGTGGCAGTCGGCACAAGAAAAAGATACGGATGCTCTGATAAAAATAGTTTGGCAAAAAAAAGTGCGGGGTGAAATTTCTCATGTTTTCAGTCATCTTCACTGGCATGTACTGTTGGTTTATGGTCATACGTCAACTTCATCGTCTTTGTTACCGGGCAATCATCAGTGGGCCAAGCCTTCTGTCTTTTCGGAAATTGTTTTTCCAAAAGCGCAACAGAAATTGGTCGACTTATTACTGGCTACTAAATAATTTTTATCAATCGAAAAAAGATTCGCCAAGAGAGAAAAACAGCTTGACAGGCAAAAAAATTGTTTATTTAAGCAAAAGCTTTTAAACTAATGATAGTGAGAATGATTATCATTAATACCGTTAGGAGCGAGAAAAATATGAATGATTCAGTCAAAAATGTGATTTTATCAAGAAGAACCTCTAAAACAAGCCTGCCTCAACCAGTTTCTAAAGAGCTGCTATTTGAATTATTAGAACAAGCCAGTTTTGCTCCATTTCACAAAAAAGAGCCCTGGGCTGTCAAAATAGCTGCTACAACGGAAGAAAAGGAATTTCTTTTTCAAAAAATTTTAGCTTCTTATAAAAGAAACGGTCAAATTCATGATGAGAGTTCTGAGAGAAGAATGACTTTTAAAACGAACCGGTTGATTAGAGAGGCCCCGGCTACATTATTGTTTGCCAGAGAAAAGTTTGCTGAAGAGCCGCGTTTGGATTCTGACTCGATCCAAGCGACTGCTGCTTTGATCCAGAATTTTTCTTTGTTGGCTTTTGATCGGGATTTAGTCGGTTTCTGGGCATCATCGCCCTTTCTATTTGATGAAGAAATTGCGGGAGAGCTGGGATTTGCTGAGAATTTTGAAATAATGGCTAATTATCGGATTGGTTATCGGGATCTGACTTTGCCATCCCGACAAGCCAAGCGCAGACATGTAACAGAATGGGTCGCGTCATTACTGGAAAAAGAATAAAAAAATGGTTGCGGTTGTCCATCGCTGTCTTTTTCTGATGTTCTGTTGCTCAAGACTTGAACAAACTTGTAAAGAAGTATGTTTATTCTTAAAATCTATGCTATAATTATTTCGATATCGGTGTAATGCACACCCTAACAAAAATCCAGCGTTTGATCTGGGAGAAAGTAGGGTATCTATGCGTGTTCCCAAAGAGGGAGAATTTATTACCATTCAAAGCTACAAACACGACGGCAATTTACATCGAATTTGGCGAGATACTATGGTATTAAAAACAAGCGAACATTCTATTATTGGTGTAAATGATCATACCCTGGTCACTGAATCAGATGGACGTAGGTGGGTGACGAGAGAACCGGCCATTGTTTATTTCCATAAAAAATATTGGTTCAATATAATAGCGATGATTCGGGAAAAGGGAACTTCTTATTATTGTAATCTGGCTTCGCCTTATTTATTGGATAGTGAGGCGCTTAAGTACATTGATTATGATCTGGATATCAAAGTTTTTCCTGATGGAGAAAAACGTCTTTTGGATGTGGATGAATATGAATTTCATAGTCGTCAGATGAATTATTCAAAGGAGATCGATTTTATTTTAAAGGAGAATGTCAAGATTTTAGTTGACTGGATCAACAATGGGAAAGGCCCGTTTTCAGAAGGCTATGTAGATGTCTGGTATCAGCGCTATCAAGAATTGTCTAGAAAGCAGTAGAATTTGATATGGTAATAGGCTCTGAAAATCTGCAAGGAGTGACTGGGACAAATGATCCCCAGCCGCTTTTTTTGGTATTCAGCCAAGCTGAGGACATGAATTTTCATCGAATCCGGTTCATCGAAAAAAATGATTCAACATTAGTTTCCCGTTAGTTAAAAATTTATCAGCAAGGAGAGAAGCGTATCAATGATCAATATAAAAGAAACAGTAGCTTTACAATTGGCAAGTGAAATGGGCTGCTCTGTATCTGATATTTTGAACTCGGAAAATATATTTATATGTCAAAAAAAAGCCGCCAATTCGAGAGTCACAATGGTGGGAGAAACTCATCTGATCTGCCTGAATAATAAAATTATTTTTCGCAGTAATGATCAAAAGCTGGTAGATTGGATGGAAACTTATTATGAGAAAAAGCATAATGAATGGTTTTCTGATTTTTCAAATTTGAAAAAATTGGATATGGAACTGCAGAAATATGGTCAATGTATCCAGAATTTTCATCCTTTTTTTGTCCCACGATCAAAACATGTTCTTTTATCAGAGCCGCCTGCTTTAACTGAAAATCTGAAAACGCATTGGTATAAAGAGAACGAATTAGCACAGTTTAAAAATGACTCCCGTTTCCAGGAAGCCTTGGCGTTTAACCAGCACGCACCAGATAAGCTCGCGGTAACTATAGAAAACAAACAAACGATATTAGGGATGGCAGCGGCATCTATGGATAGTGTCAAAATGTGGCAAATCGGCATTGATGTTCTTCCAGAATACAGAGGTCATGGTTTGGCTGCCAAATTAGTAACGTTATTGAAAGACCGCTTATTAGAGCTAGGGATCGTTCCCTATTATGGAACTGAATTATCGCATACAAGATCAATGCAGGTGGCGATAGCGGCTGGTTTTACTTTTGCCTGGTCGGAATTAGCTGCAAAAAAATTTTAACCGGGTTTTCTAATAATCCGGCATCAGCAGTCAGCACTTTTCAAATCCTGCTGATTGCTTTTATTGACTTAATTATAGATAAATGATAAGCTTTCTTTGTAACAAGAAAAGTTACATTAAGAGGTGTTAGAAATGACCGTTTCAACTAAGCTGAGTGTGGCTGTGCATATAATGGCTTTAATAGAAATCAATCGGGAACAAGCGATCACTTCAGAGTATATTGCTGCTAGTGTTCATACAAATCCAGTGGTTATTCGCAGAATTATGAGTCAACTAAAAAAAAGCGGATTATTGCATAGTTCACCAGGAATAAGTGCCACTTATCTTTTGAAGCCTTCGAATGAGATTTCTTTATATGACATCTATAAGGCTGTGGAAGGGGATCAGGAAATTTTCAATATTCATAAAAACCCGAATCCCGATTGTATAGTCGGCAGAAATATCCAAGCTGTTTTAAATCATGAATTCAATAAAGCACAGCTGACAATGGAAGCGGAATTAAAACATATTTATCTGTCTGAGGTGATCCAGGAGATAAAAGAGAGAGAAAAAAAACTATAATTTTTTCTTTTCGCTTTTAATGTAACAATTATAGTTACAAATGTATTTTATGAGGAGGAATCGATTGATGAAAGTTGGTATTATTGGAGCAACAGGAAAAGCTGGAACATTGATTACTGAGGAGGCCTTATCACGAGGGTATGAAGTAACAGCGATCGTCCGCGATGCTTCTAAATCCATAGATAAACGGGCCAAAATTTTGGAAAAGGATTTGTATGATTTAACTACTCTGGATCTAAAAGCTTTGGATGTTATTGTGGATGCTTTTGCTGCTTGGGGAGAACAAGTGCACCAGCATGAAACTTCGCTTAAACATTTATCAGAAATTCTTTCCGG
>JAATEZ010000322.1 GCA_015655485.1 Lactobacillales bacterium
GCACCGCCCGATCTTCTTTAAACAAGGTAAAATCTAGAATATTGATGCCATAAACAGGATATCATCCGATTCATTATTGATTTTTTGTCAGGCAAAAAAACGAAGCCCAGTCAACTAAGAAATTGGCGATTGATTCAACTGACTTGCGATCAGCTGAAATCGGCCGCATTTTTACATGCTTTCTCCAACTTCTTAATTAGTAACGGCTCTATTTTTTTGCCCTTCAAAATAACATAAGAAAAAATAATAGAAATCATTTTTTAAAAAAATCAAAAGTTAATCGACTATTCCAAAGGGAAAAGTATCCTGTAAAAAAATCAAAAAATTCATCAAATAGCCTTTTAATTCGTTTGGTGTTATAATACAGTTGTGGGTAGCGCTTTCTTTTTATGTTTTTTTATATCTCTTGCGATAGCTTTCCTCATAGAAAGATAGTGTCCCTTTGGTTGGAGAAAGAAGGAATAATATGGAACAGAATCGGACGATCGGATTTGTGATCAGTCATAAGGAAAATGAAAAAAGACGAGCCTTGCTTCCAAGTGATATCGAAACTGTTAAAAACAAATCCGCTTTATTTTTTGAAAATGGCTACGGAGAAGTCTTGGGTATCCCTGATTCAGAATATCAAAAATTAGGATGCAGAATCGCTTCAAGAAAAGAGGTCTTGCAGCAAGAAATCATTTGTGACCCTAAAATCGGAGAGGCAAATTATGTCACTGAGCTTTCTGATCAACAGGGGCTTTTTGGCTGGATCCATTTTGAATCAAATCAAAAACAACTGGGATTTTTAAGAAAACAGGGTATGCAAATGTGCGCTTGGGAAAAAATGTTTAATGGTGAACGTCACTGTTTTTGGAGAAATAATCAATTAGCTGGCGAAGCGGCTATTATTCACGCCTATTTGTTGACTGGACAAATGCCTTATGAGACTAGGGCAGCCGTTATTGGACGGGGAAACACAGCACAAGGAGCCTGCCGGATACTAGAAAAAATGGGCGCCCGGATCACGATTTATAATCGGGACCAGGAAAAATTGTTCCGAAAAGAACTTTATGATTATGATGTGATTGTCATGGCCGTTGCTTGGGACACGAAACGAACAGATCATTTAATTTATGAAAAAGATTTATTAAAAATGAGAAAAAACACTCTGCTTATTGATATTAGCTGCGACGCCCACGGTGCGATCGAAACCAGTGTGCCTACCACAACTGCTGAGCCTACTTATATGAAACACGGTGTGATTCATTACGCTCTTGACCATACACCGAGCCTCGTCTATAAAACTTCCTCAAAATCCATTTCCGCTGTTATTAGAAACTATGTAGACGACTTGATCGAGGGCAAGAAAAACGTTATTTTAGAAGAAGCCCTGGTTTGAAAAATCACAAAATATCGGAATTTCTATAAACATAAAAGACTGGAACTCTATGGGGTAGCCTATCACCATTGAATCCAGCCTCTTTTTACTATTGTTATTACATATAGTAATACTTTATGTACATTTTTTATGAAAGCTCGTGAGTTTCAAGCTCTATGAATTTACTTAGTTTTAGTTCGACAGCTACTCGCTTCTTTTTATAAGCTTCTTTTTTCATGCCTTTTCTTTCGCTAAGCACCTGGTCAGTAATCGGCTGCCCTCCAATTCGATTTAAATACTTTTCTGCTAAAAACTCTTTTTCCTCTTTGCTAAGCTTTTTCAGACCCTCTAATAATAATGCCTTGTTCTTTTGATGAGTTTCATTTAATTTATTCTCACAATTTAAATAAAACTTCCATTTTCGTAATAAATAATTTGCTTTTCGTGTTTCTGTACTATAATAGATCAATTTTATCATCCTGCCTTTCATCTCAAATAGATAAAGGCGAACTCTCATTCATATTAGTTTTCAGTAAACTTTTCAAATTCATTTTAAAGAACTCAATTTATTTATAAATAAATACTCGTTTATAAATGGCCTTGATAACAATAAAAAAATGATGCGTTCACCTTAACTTCCTATTTCAAACCGTTACTTAAAAAAATTATCTCCCCTTATTTTACAGTGTTCTCTTCATAAGAATAGACTTAAAAAGAGATTCCGAACCCAGCTTGTTCAAAAAATTCCAGTTAACTCTTCCACATCTATATTACAATACAAAACAACAAAATTAAATACACAACAAAAACAACCACAAAAACACACAAAAACACAACAAAACACCACCCTCATCACACTAATATCCACAACAAACCCTCTGTGCAACAAACCAAACACAAAAACAACATTTATAAACATCAAATAACACATACACAACAAAAATTCTACATGCACACCAACAACATACATACACAACCACAACATGGCACATAAAACCATCAACACTCACAACAAACCCTTGTGCATCACAAAA
>JAATEZ010000433.1 GCA_015655485.1 Lactobacillales bacterium
AACAAGCGAACTGCAAAATGTGCTCGACAAACAACAGGCAGACTATGTTGAGTTGTCAACATTGACGGATGCCCGTTCGGCAGCTTATGCAGCAGATATGGAAAAATCACCAAAATCCGGCCTCTTTAAAAAGAAAAAAGGCGAACTTTATGAAAATTATCAAAAAAGAGTTGATTTATTGGCCGAAATGGAGAAAAATGAGAAAAAAATCGCGGCAGATCATAAGGAATTACAACGAATCATAAAAAAAGATGCTGTAGATACGCCAAATGATATTTTAAAAAAAATAGTACAAAGTTTAGAGATCGTAGAAAAAAATTATGAAGCGATCCGTCTCTTCGCTGATACTGGAATGAAACAGGAAAAAGAACTCTATAAAAAATTACCTACCGACAACTATGAAAATGAAGAATATTTGATTCAGCAAACATATGGCTCCTTAAGTCTGATGTTAGAAGAATCTCCAGCAAACATTGATTATACTTTAAATGTGATCGATTCTTTTAACCAAAAAGTAAAAGGAGACTAATAAAAAAGTCAGCAGCAGAAACTCCTGATTAGGGGCCCCTGCCGCTGATTTTTTTATGTTTGAAGATGTTCTGTTTCGCCAGCAGAAAAAATAATCACTATCAGTCATTTGATTTCAGTGCTTCGATCATATCGATTTTTTTCAATTTGAAATGCATAATGATCATAACTAGTACCGCAAAGACAAGCGTTAGCAGCGCACCTAATAAATAACTTCTGAACTGCAGACCCGGGACAAACATGATCGCATCCATTTCTGCGGCCTGCATCACAAAAGCATGTAAGAAGCGGCCAAAGAAACAGCCAGCTAAAATACCCAGAAATGTCAAAATATTGTTTTCCCGATAAATATAACTGGTGACTTCCCGATCATAAAAACCTAATACTTTGATCGTTGAAAGCTCTCGGATCCTTTCTGAAACATTGATATTGGTCAAATTATACAAAACAATAAACGCTAAGGCCGATGCTGAAATAATGAGTACCCAAACAATGATATTTAAACTAGACATACTTTCATTGATCGATTTCGCTGATTCGGATACTTGATGGACATTCAAAACAGCGGGAACCTTCATCAATTTCTCTGAAAAAGCTGTGATTGCCTTCTTTGACAGGTCAAGTTTCAACAACTCGCTATTATATTCAGGTTGTTTATCAAAAACTTTTTCATAATATTTAGGTGATAAATAAGCAAAATGCCCGGCATAATTTTCCGCAACAGCAGCGATCTTGATTTTATAGATCTGGCCATCTTCTTGTTTCAATTCCATACTGTCCCCCACATGCAGACCAAATAAATTCGCCAGTTTTTCATTAATAACGGCTCCATCATCTGTTAATGAATACTTCTTCCCACTGGAACGATCATTTAAAAGCACAAAATCAGATAGATTTTCAGTTTTTTTCGGCACATAAATCGAAACATCCTGTGTTGTTTCATTCTTTTTTGAAACTTGAAATTCTTCGATGGCAATTTTTAAGCTCTCATCATATCCTTTGGTATCATCTAAGATTTTTTGATACTGATCACGATCACTCTGCGATCCGTCGGCTTGGAAAGTCACTATCGTATCATAGTGCCACAATTTATTAAATTGCAGTGTGACAATATCTGAAATGGAATCCTTCAATCCAAATCCAGTGATCAGTAAAGCCATGCAACCTGCGATCCCAAAAACAGTCATCAACATTCTCTGCTTGTAGCGAAAAAGATTGCGCGCGGTTACTTTTTCGAAAAAATTAAGACGTCTCCAAATAAAAGTCAGTCTTTCCAGGAAAATGCGATTTCCTGCCTTTGGCGCCCGCTGCTGCATCAAGACCGCGGGAACTTCTCTGACTTCGATCCGCAAAACCAGCCACGCGGTCACTGCCGTGCACAATAAGGCTACAACAAACGAAATCAAAGTATACTGCCAGTACCACTGTGTGATAAGCTCAGGCAGATTATAAAGGATCCCATAAGCATAGTAAATGACAGTTGGAAAAAGAAAGTTCCCGAAGGCAAGCCCTAATAGGCTGCCAATAACTCCTGCTGATGCAGAATAGAAAAGAAATTTCAGGGAGACTTCTCCATTTGTGTAACCCAAAGCTTTCAAAGTCCCAACTTGTTGTCTTTGTTCATCCACCATTCTTGCCATTGTAGTTAACGTGACTAAGGCCGCGATGAAAAAGAAGAAGACTGGAAAAACATTGGCAATGTTAGCGATTCTTTCAGCATTTTGCTTGTACTCGGTATAAGCTTGATCGTCTTCACGACTTGAAAAATATAATTCAGGCAATGGAACAGCCGCTAATTCACTTTCCTTTTGCGCCAGCTGAGTCTTTGCCGCTGTCAATTCTTCTTCTTTTGCCGCAATTTGAGTTTGGGAATCGGCTAAAGATTTCTGAGACATCGAGTCGCCAGTCAATGCTTGTCTCGAGCCGAGCGCCGCTTGAGCTGCAGCCAGCTGCTGCCTGGCACTCGCTAATTCTTGTTCTCCCTGCGAGATCTCATTCTTTGCCTTATCGATCTCAGCTTGTCCCGAGGCTTTGAGGGTATCCAGCTTTTCCTGCGGCAGATCAGCCAAAAGTTTTTTTAATTTTTTCTGATCTTTTTCCAGACGATCACTGTACTTTGCATCATAACTGTCTATGGACTGCAAATCTTTATAGGTCACATAAATTGAAGAGTAAGCTGCCGGTGTATAGTCCTGCTCATAAAGAACTCCAAATCCATCCAGACTCCCTTTGCCTATCGTAGTCGTTCCGCGATTAAAGTTTTCAATATATAAAGGTGAATGAACAAAACCTACAACAGTAAAACTAGTCGTCTTAAAATCTGTCAAATCTTCAGAACTGTTTTGGCCCTCCAAAGAGATTTTATCTCCGATTTTATAGAGGGTTTTTGTCGTATCATTTTCATCCAAAGCGATCTCACCGCTTTTTTCTGGCAAACGTCCCGAAACGACTGAATATTGATTGATCGTCTGATCTTTTTTATAAACATTCAGTTTTAACGTATGTCCTTCTTCATCCACAATAACATCTTTAGAAAACTCCCCTGCAGCATCCTCAACAAAATCAGCCTTTTTTATTTTAGCCAGATCCTCCTCACTCAGTCCAGTCGTTGAGACAACTTGGCTATCCATCAATTTTTATTTTTTATAGTATTGATTTGCGGTGTTCAACATATCTGGTTTCGTGGCCTGCAAGCCTGCAAAGAAGCTTACTCCCAACATTACAATGGCTAAAA